>NZ_JBWKEE010000001.1:21367-141258 GCF_056435605.1 Streptomyces sp. NPDC043896 | reverse complement strand
CACCCCCCTAGCACGAAAACACGCCAAAAACAGAACCCTCCCCCCCCCCCCCCCCCCCCCCCCCCCCCCCCCCCCCCCCCCCCCCCCCCCCCCACGCCCGTACGTCCGTACGACCGCCGAACCGCTACTGGGCGCCGTTCAGGATCTCGCGCGCCAGCTTGGCCGTCTCGGTCGGGGTCTTGCCGACCTTGACGCCGGCGGCCTCAAGGGCCTCCTTCTTGGCCTGTGCGGTGCCAGAAGAGCCGGAGACGATGGCGCCGGCGTGGCCCATGGTCTTGCCCTCGGGGGCGGTGAAGCCCGCGACGTAGCCGACGACCGGCTTGGTGACGTTCTTCGCGATGAAGTCCGCCGCACGCTCCTCGGCGTCGCCGCCGATCTCGCCGATCATGACGATGAGCTCGGTCTCCGGGTCGGCCTCGAAGGCCTCCAGGGCGTCGATGTGCGTGGTGCCGATGACCGGGTCGCCACCGATGCCGACGGCGGAGGTGAAGCCGATGTCGCGCAGCTCGTACATCATCTGGTAGGTCAGCGTGCCGGACTTGGACACGAGACCGATCTTGCCGGGCTTGGTGATGTCGCCCGGGATGATGCCGGCGTTGGACTGGCCGGGGGTGATCAGACCCGGGCAGTTCGGGCCGATGATGCGGGTCTTGTTGCCCTTGGCGGTCGCGTACGCCCAGAAGGCGGCGGAGTCGTGCACCGCGATGCCCTCGGTGATGACGACGGCCAGCGGGATCTCGGCGTCGATGGCCTCGACGACGGCGGCCTTGGCGAAGGCCGGCGGGACGAAGAGGACGGAGACGTTGGCGCCCGTCTTCTCCATCGCCTCGGCGACGGAACCGAAGACCGGGACCTCGGTGCCGTCGAAGTCGACGGTCGTGCCGGCCTTGCGCGGGTTCACGCCACCGACGATGTTGGTGCCGTCAGCCAGCATCAGCTTGGTGTGCTTCATGCCCGTGGCACCGGTCATGCCCTGGACGATGACCTTGCTGTCCTTGTTGAGGAAGATAGCCATGTGAGTCTGTGACCTCTGCCCTTACTTCGCAGCCGCGAGCTCGGCGGCCTTGTCGGCCGCACCGTCCATGGTGTCCACGCGCTGCACCAGCGGGTGGTTGGCGTCCGAGAGGATCTTGCGACCCAGCTCGGCGTTGTTGCCGTCGAGGCGGACGACCAGCGGCTTGGTGACCGCCTCGCCCCGGTCCTCGAGGAGCTTCAGCGCCTGGACGATGCCGTTGGCGACCTCGTCACACGCGGTGATGCCACCGAAGACGTTGACGAACACGGACTTGACGTCCGGGTCGCCCAGGATGATCTCCAGACCGTTCGCCATGACGGCGGCGGAGGCGCCACCGCCGATGTCGAGGAAGTTGGCGGGCTTGACGCCACCGTGGTTCTCACCGGCGTACGCGACGACGTCCAGGGTGCTCATGACGAGACCCGCGCCGTTGCCGATGATGCCGACCTCGCCGTCGAGCTTGACGTAGTTGAGGCCCTTCTCCTTGGCGGCGGCCTCGAGGGGGTTCGCGGCGGCGTGGTCCACGAACTCCTCGTGGGACGGCTGGCGGAACTCGGCGTTCTCGTCGAGGGAGACCTTGCCGTCGAGCGCGATGACGTCACCGGAGGCGACCTTCGCGAGCGGGTTGACCTCGACGAGGAGCGCGTCCTCGGCGATGAAGGTCTGCCACAGGGTCACGAGGACCTCGGCGACCTTCTCGGCGACCTCGGCCGGGAACTTCGCCAGCTCGACGATCTCGCGGGCCTTCTCGATGGTCACGCCCTCGTTGGCGTTCACCGGGACCTTGGCGAGCTTCTCCGGGGTCTCCTCGGCGACCTGCTCGATGTCCATGCCGCCGGCGACCGAGGCCATGGCCAGGAAGGTGCGGTTGGTGCGGTCGAGGAGGTACGAGACGTAGTACTCCTCCAGGATCTCCGGAGCGGTCTCGGCGATCATCACCTTGTGGACCGTGTGGCCCTTGATGTCCATGCCGAGGATGTCCGTCGCGCGGGCGACGGCCTCGTCCGGGGTGGCGGCGAGCTTCACGCCACCGGCCTTGCCGCGGCCGCCGACCTTCACCTGGGCCTTGACGACCGACTTGCCGCCCAGCTTCTCGGTGGCCTCGCGAGCCGCCTCAGGCGTGTCGATGACTTCACCGGCCAGCACCGGTACACCGTGCTTGGCGAAGAGGTCCCTCGCCTGGTACTCGAACAGGTCCACGCGCGTCCGTCCCTTGTCTTAAAGATTCGCAGTGATTCGCGGTTGTCTGCTATCTGCGTGGGCGTGCCGCGGAGGGCAACGTGACGGCGCTGTCACTAGGAAGGCGCACACGGTGACCGTGGACGCGGCATGTCCGTCTCGCAGGTTATCCCCGTGGGACGTAGGTCCCTAAATCGCAGCTCACACCTGAGCGGTGATACCTGTCACAGATCGCCTCACGGTTGAACTGCGTCTTCGTGTGATCCGCCGATGGCGTGCCCGTCAGAGGACCGGCAGGGGACGCTTCTCCAGAGCGGCCGCCATCACCTCCGGGAACAGGTCGGGGGTGCAGGCGAAGGCGGGGGCTCCCAGCGCCGCCAGGGCCGCGGCGTGCTCGCGGTCGTAGGCGGGGGCCCCCTCGTCGGACAGGGCCAGCAGGGTCACGAACTCCACGCCGGCCGCCTTCATGGCGGCCACCCGCCCCAGCATCTCGTCGCGTATCCCGCCCTCGTAGAGATCGCTGATCAGGACGACGACGGTGTCGGCCGGTCGGGTGATCTTGGACTGGCAGTAGGCGAGGGCGCGGTTGATGTCGGTGCCGCCGCCCAGCTGGGTGCCGAACAGGACGTCGACCGGGTCGTCGAGCTGATCGGTCAGGTCGACCACCGCCGTGTCGAAGACGACCAGCCGGGTGGCGATCGACCGCATGGAGGCGAGGACCGCCCCGAAGACGGAGGCGTAGACGACCGAGGCGGCCATCGACCCGGACTGGTCGATGCAGAGGACCACCTCCTTCTTCACCGCCCGGGAGGCGCGGCCGTAGCCGACGAGCCGCTCGGGGACGACGGTCCGGTGCTCCGGGAGGTAGTTCTTCAGGTTGGCCCGGATGGTGCGGTCCCAGTCGATGTCGTGGTGGCGGGGGCGGCTGACCCGCGCGGACCGGTCCAGCGCGCCGGTCAGCGTGGCCCGGGTGCGCGCCGCGAGCCGCTTCTCCAGCCGCTCGACCACCTTGCGGACCACGGCCCGCGCCGTCTCCTTGGTGGTGTCCGGCATGGCCTTGTTGAGCGAGAGCAGGGTGCCGACGAGGTGGACGTCGGGCTCCACCGCCTCCAGCATCTCCGGCTCCAGCAGCAGCGCGGACAGGCCGAGCCGTTCGATGGCGTCCCGCTGCATGACCTGGACCACCGGGGCGGGGAAGTACGTACGGATGTCCCCGAGCCAGCGCGCCACGCGCGGCGCGGAACCCCCGAGCCCGGCTGACCGCTCCCCCTGCGCCCGGCCACCCCCGCCCGAGCCCGCGTAGAGCGCGCCGAGCGCCCCGTCCATCGCCGCGTCCCGGCCGCTCAGCGTGCGGCCCGTGCCGTCGCTCTCGCCGCCGAGCACCAGCCGCCAGCGCCGCAGCCGCTCGTCTCCGGCGGCCGCCGTGCCGTTCTCCGTCATCCGACTCCCCTCTCGTTCCGTGTGTCCGCTGCTCTCCGGGGCTCCCCGGCCCCCCGCGCCGCAAGCTCCCCCGGCCGCCGGGCGGTGCTCCCGGGCGGGGCCGCGTTCCCCGGCCCGGGCGGCGGCGTCCGGCGTGCGGGGGCGGGCCCGGCGCCCGCCCGCCCAGCCCGTGCGGGGGCGGCGGCGCCCCCGCGGCCGCCCCATCCCGGATCCGCCCGGCAGGCGACAGACGGGCCGGGCACCCCCCGCGGCCGCCCCACCCCGGCCCCCGCCCAGCAGGGCGACAGACGGGCCGGGCACCCCCCGCGGCCCCTGAACCGCCCGGCCGGGGCAGGGGCGGGGTCAGGCCGGCTCCAGCAACAGCCGGGCCAGGGCGACCATGGCGTCCGCGCGGGCCGGGTCCAGGGCCGGGGCGAAGCCCGGTGGGGCGGAGCCGGCGGCGGGGGACGGGGTGCGGGCGCCCGGGCCGCGCCGCGCCAGCTCGCCCAGGGCGCGCTTCACGCCCGGCTCGTACGCCCCGAACGTGCGCCGCAGCAGCGGCAGTACGCCGACGAAGGCACCCTCCGGCACCGCCACCAGCCAGGCGTCGATCAGGCCCCGCAGCCGCTCGTCGTGGACCAGCAGCGTCCCGCCGCCGGTGCCCCCGCCCGCGAAGCCCTCGATCCAGCCGGCCGCGTCGGCCGGGGAGGCCGCCGGGGACAGGGCGAGCCCCATCAGCCGTGCCGTCTCCTGCGCCGGGAGCCGCCCGTCGTCCAGCAGCAGCCGCGCGGCCCGCCCGCGTATCGGCCCGGGCACGGTGTCCCGCCCGGCCAGCGTCCGCAGCACCGCCGACCACCGCTCCCGCAGCCCCGGGTCCGCGTCGGCCAGCAGCCCGACCGCCCCGTGCACCCCGTCCACGTGGCCCCGAAGCTCCGCCGCCCCGTCGGCGTCGAGGCCGGCCGCGCAGGCCGGTGGCAGCGCGACGCATATCCGTTCCGCCAGCCCGGCGGCGACCGTGGCCAGCGCCGCCGCGTCCGTCCCCCGCACGTCCCCGTACCGCAGCGAACGCGCCAGCGCGGGCAGCGCCTTGGCGAGCCGGGCCACGTCCGTGTCCAGCGCGGCCCGGTCGGCGAGTGCCCGCAGCACGGCGGGCAGGGCCTCCGAGAGCCCGGCCAGCAGGCAGCGCTCGGCCAGCGCCGTGACCTCCGCCAGCTCCCCCGCGGCGGCGGCGTCGGCCTCGGCCTTCGCGGTGGCGGCCCCCAGGACGGTGGTGCCCCAGATCCCGGCCTCCGCGACCCGCACCGACAGCTCCGGCTCCCAGCACAGCCGCCAGGTCTCCCGGAAGGTGCCCGTGCCGCCGCGGGAGGCGGTGGGCGTCCCCCAGTCGATGCCGAGCAGTCGCAGCCGGTGCAGCAGCAGGGACTTGGCCGCGTCGGAGTCCTTGCGCAGGTCCAGCTCCAGGTCGCGGCGCTGCGGTTCGGCCTTGAGCCGCAGCGAGCGCTGCCTGCGGGTGAGATCCCTCTGGAGCGGGACGACGGGTGCCGCGTCCGGGACCTCGCCGAGCACGTCTCCGACGACGAGCCGGTCCTCGACCAGCGCCAGGGGTACGTCGGAGCCGTCGCACATCACGGCCCGGACCGCTTCCAGGGTCTCGGTGAGCCCCGGCAGGGGGCGGCCGCGGACGGCGGCCAGGGTCTCGGCCAGCCGGACGGCCTCGATCACGTGCGCGGAGGAGACCTGCCGGTCCTCCGCCCGCAGCAGCCCGGCGACCTTGGTCAGCCACCGCTCGACGGGCCGGTCGCGGGCCTCGAACAGGTGCGCGTACCAGCCGGGCGAGGTGATTCCCGCGCCGTACCCGCCGGCCCGGGCGAGTCTGCGGTGGGTCCACGGCACCCAGGTGGTCTCCACCTTGACCTTGGGCAGCCCGGAGAGCAGTGCCCGGTCCGCCGCGACGGTGGTCCTGGTGCGCAGCGCCGGGACGTGCCAGGCGCCGCACACGACGGCGTAGTCGTCGCCGAACTCGCGGCGGGCGGCGCGCATCCGCTGCCGCATGTGCGCCTCGCGGACCAGGTCGCGCGGCCGGCCGCCGTCCCCGTAGGTCTCGCGGAGGGCGCCCATGGCCTCCGCGAGGGCCTCGAAGACGGCCAGCGGGTCCCGTACCTCCCCCGTGCCCCGGTGTTCGACGACGTCCTCCCACCAGTGCTCGGGGTCCTCGTACCCGGCGGTCTCGGCGAGCACGGCGAGCGGGTCGACCCGGACGGCTTCGGCCCCGCCCTCGTCCTCCTCCCCCGGCGCGGCCAGCGCGTGGGCGGCCGGCAGGTCGATGAAGCGGACCGGCACGTCCTCGGTCTGGGCCCAGCGGATGGCGGTCCACTCCGGGGAGAAGGCGGCCATCGGCCAGAACGCGGCCTTGCCGGGGTCGTCCGCCGCGTGCGCGAGGAGGGCGACGGGCGGGCGCATCCCGGGGGCGGCGGCCAGCGGGAGGAGGGCGTCCCCCTCGGGCGGTCCTTCGATCAGCACGGCCTTGGGGCGGGCCCGCTCCAGCGCGGCCCGTACGGCCCGGGCCGAGCCGGGCCCGTGGTGGCGGACGCCCAGCAGCAGCGGTCCGGCGGCTCCCGGGCTCATGCCGTCACCTCTCGGCAGGCGCGGTAGAAGTCCTTCCAGCCGTCCCGCTCGCGGACGACGGCCTCCAGGTATTCCTGCCAGACGACCCGGTCGGCGGCCGGGTCCCGGACGACGGCTCCGAGGATCCCGGCGGCCACGTCGGACGGGCGCAGGACGCCGTCCCCGAAGTGCGCGGCCAGGGCGAGCCCGCCCGTGACCACGGAGATGGCCTCGGCGGTGGACAGGGTGCCGCTGGGCGACTTCACCTTGGTGCGGCCGTCGCCGGTGACGCCGTCGCGCAGCTCGCGGAAGACGGTGACGACGCGGCGGATCTCCTCCAGTCCCTCGGGGGCGGCGGGCAGGTCCAGGGCCCGGCCCATCTGGTCGACGCGGCGGGCGACGATGTCGACCTCGGCGTCGGCGGTGGCGGGCAGTGGCAGGACGACGGTGTTGAAGCGGCGGCGCAGGGCGCTGGAGAGCTCGTTGACCCCGCGGTCGCGGTCGTTGGCGGTGGCGATGAGGTTGAAGCCGCGGACGGCCTGCACCTCCTCGCCGAGCTCCGGTATCGGGAGGGTCTTCTCGGACAGGACGGTGATGAGGGTGTCCTGGACGTCGGCCGGGATGCGGGTGAGCTCCTCGACGCGGGCGGTCATGCCCTCGGCCATGGCCCGCATGACGGGGCTGGGGACGAGGGCTTCGCGGCTGGGGCCGTGGGCGAGGAGGCGGGCGTAGTTCCAGCCGTAGCGGATGGCCTCCTCGGGGGTGCCGGCGGTGCCCTGGACCAGGAGGGTGGAGTCCCCGCTGACGGCGGCGGCGAGGTGTTCGGACACCCATGTCTTGGCGGTGCCGGGGACGCCGAGCAGGAGCAGGGCGCGATCGGTGGCGAGGGTGGTGACGGCGACCTCGACGATCCGGCGGGGGCCGACGTACTTGGGCGTGACGACCGTGCCGTCGGCGAGGGTGCCGCCCTGGAGGTAGGTGGCCACGGCCCACGGGGAGAGCTTCCAGCGGGCCGGGCGGGGCCGGTCGTCGTGGGCGGCGAGGGCTTTCAGTTCGTGTGCGAAGGCGTCTTCGGCGTGCGGTCGCAGTGCCTCGGATCCGCTGCCGTTCCCGTGCGTGGTCATGGTCCCCCTCCAGTGCTCGGCAGCCGCTCCCGACTGCTGGATCCACCGTGCACCATGCCACTGACAACGCCCCTTGTTCGGGGCGTCGTTGCAGGTCAGAGCGATTGTCAGTGGGGCTCTCTACGGTGGTTGACATGACTGAGCAGGGGGTCCGCTGGACGGCGGAACAGGTACTGGCTCTGGCTCCTGACGAGGCGTCGCGCAAGGCGGGGGGCAGGCTGGGCGGGGCGGGTCCGTGGTCGCAGACCGGAGGTTCCGCTTCCGGTGCGGTGTGGGGGTTGTGCAAGGGCAGCGGCAGTACGCCGTACCGGACGGTCGTCGACCTGACGGGGCCCGCGTACAAGTGTTCCTGCCCGAGCCGGAAGTTCCCGTGCAAGCACGCTCTGGGGCTGCTGCTGCTCTGGGCGGCGGAGGGGTTCGGCGATCCGGCCGGCGCCCCGGACTGGGCGGGGGAATGGCTCGCCGGGCGCGCGGCGAAGGCGTCGCGCCCGGCGGCCGGCCCGGTCGACGCGGAGGCCGCCCGCAAGCGGGCGGAGCGGCGGGCCGAGCGCGTCGGCGCGGGCGTCGCCGAGCTGGAGCAGCGTCTCGTGGACCTGCTGCGCGGCGGGATCGCCGGTCAGCAGCAGGCGGGCTACGCCCCCTGGGAGGAGGCCGCGGCCCGGATGGTCGACGCCCAGGCTCCCGGACTGGCGGCGCGCGTAAGGGAGTTGGGGGCAATACCCGGTTGCGGCCCCGGCTGGCCCGCCAGGATGCTTGAGGAGTTCGCGCTGCTGCACCTGCTGGACAGGGCCTGGCTGGGGGTGTCCGGGCTGCCGGAGCCGCTGGCCGCGACCGTCCGGAGCCGGGTGGGGCTGCCGTCCCCGGCGGAGGGTGAGACCGTCCGGGACCACTGGCTCGTACTGGCCCAGTACGACTCGGTGTCCCCGGACGGCCGGCTCACCACCCGTCGGATATGGCTGCGCGGGCTGGCGAGCGGACGCCCGGCACTGGTGCTGGACTTCGGCCCGCCCGGGCGGCCGCCGGGGCTGGCACTGCCCGTCGGACTGGTGCTGGAGGCGGAAGCCCGCTTCCGGCCCGGATCGGCGGGGCTGCGGGCGGAGTTGGGGGACCGTACCGCGGCCGCGGTGCCGGCCGCCCGCACTCCGCCCGGGGTGGGCACCGCCGAGGCCCTGGAGGCCTACGGGGCCGCGCTGCGGGAGGACCCGTGGCTGGAGTCCTGGCCGGTGGTGCTGGGCCCCGTGATCCCGATACCGGGTGAAGGGGGCGAGGCGGCCTGGCAGCTGGCGGACGCGCAGGGGACGTCCGCACTGCCGGTGGCGCTCGGGCAGGGCCGTTCGCGGTCCGGGCTGTGGCAGCTCGCCGCCCTCTCGGGCGGCGGGCCGGTCACGGTCTTCGGGGAGTGCGGCCACCGCGGCTTCAACCCGCTGACGGCCTGGCAGCCCGGCTCGGCCGAGCCGGTGGCCCTGGTCTGAGCCGCAGCGGAACCAACCGAGAAGACAGGGGGCCTGGGGGCCCGTATGCCGTCGGAGGGGGGCGGCGAGGGGAGGGACGGACGGGCGCGGGGGCGCCGGTCCGCGAAGAGCACGAGAAGCCGGGGGGCTTGAAATGAACGACAACCACGCCAGCTGAACGCACGCACACCGCGCACCGGCGGTCCGGTCCCGGGAAGGGGCCGGGACCGGACCGCCGGACGGCGCGGCCGACCGGTGGGGACCAGCGGAGACCGGCGGCGGGCCGCCGGGCGGTAACGGGCACGAGTGACGAGGGAGGGGTCCGATGGGCAAGGGTGACGAGGGGTCCGAGGCGTACCGGGACTGGGAGGAGCTGGTCACCGCCGCGCTGCTGGGTACCGAGCGGCGGGGCGGCTCACCGGAGGCGCTGCTCGACGAGGCGGCGGTGCAGACCCTGCGCCGCCGCGCCGGGCTGCGGCCCGCCGAGGCCGCCGGGCCGCCCCGGCCCGCCGCGCGCGATCCGCGCCCGGCGCCCCCGGACGCCGCCCGGCGCAGACTCGCACAGCTGCTGGCCGGCCGGACCGCGGCGGGCGGCGGGGGCCGGCGGGGGTCCGCCCCGGATCTGACGGAGCTGCTCCCGCAGTGGCTCGCGGCCGCCGCGCGGCACGGCTACCGTGCGCCGTCGGCCCTGGTCCCGGCACTGCTGGACGCCGCCCGGGCCCGGACCGACCTGCGCCCGCAGGCGCTGGCCCTGGCCGGAGCGCGGGGGCTGTGGCTGGCCCGGCTGAACCCGGAGTGGCGATTCGCCCTGCGCGGCGCGCCCGGGGGCACCGGGGAACTGCCCGACCCGGCCGACGGGGAGGCGGTGGCCCGGCTGTGGGAGGAGGGGCTGTTCGCGGAGCGGGTCGCCCTGCTCGGCGCCGTCCGGGCGCACGAGCCGGCGGCGGCTCCCCGGCTGCTGGCCACGACCTGGGCCACGGAGCGCGCCGAGGACCGGCTGATGTTCCTCGACTCGCTGCGGTCCGGGCTGTCGTACGGGGACGAACCCTTCCTGGAAGCGGCGCTGGCCGACCGCAGCCGCAACGTCCGGGCGACGGCCGCCGAGCTGCTGTCCGCGCTGCCCGCCTCGGCTCTGGCCGGGCGGATGGCGGAGCGGGCGCTGGCCTGCGTCGGTCCGGAGGCGGTGGTGCCCCCGGCGGAGTGTGACGCGGGGATGCTGCGCGACGGCGTGGTCAAGCGCCCGCCGGCCGGGCGCGGGGAGCGGGCCTGGTGGCTCGGGCAGCTGGTGGAGGCGGCTCCGCTGTCCTGTTGGCGGGAGCGGTTCGGCGGGCTCGGCCCGGCGGAGATCGTGGCCCTGCCGGTGGCGGAGGGCTGGGCGGAGGAGATACACGCCGCCTGGTGCCGGGCGGCGGTGCGCCAGCGCGATCCGGAGTGGTCGAAGGCCCTGCTGGGTCCCGCGTCGGCGCCGCCCGCGGCGGGCCCGGGCACGGCGTCGCTGGCGGAGCGGGCGAAGCTGCTGGAGACCCTGACCGAGGAGGAACGGGCCGGCTGGGTCGCGGAGTTCATACGCGCCCACGGGCTCTCGGAGGCCTTCCAGCTGCTCGGCGTCTGCCTGGTCCCCTGGGCGGGGGCGCTGGGCCGGGCTGTGGTGGACGCGCTGGACGCGGCGCGCGAGGCGGGCAGTTACCCGTGGAGCTTCAGCGGGGTGATGGGCCTGGCCGAGCGCTGCCTGGACCCGGCGGAGGCGGACCGGCTGGAGGCCCTGACGGCCGCCGCGCAGGAGCCCGCGGACGGGTCGCCGGGGGCCGCCGCCTACTGGGCCGAGGCCTTCCAGCGGCTGGTGGCCACGCTGCGGCTGCGCGCGGCGATGCTCGCCGAACTGACACCGGCGGCCTGAGCCCGGCGGCCTAAGGCCGACGGCCTGACCCCGGCGGCCGGTCCTGCGGCGGGGACACCGCGCGGGACCGGTTCCCTCCCCCGGATCCCCCGGACAGCGTCCCCGGGGGGCCGTCACTGCGCCCGCTCCTCCCCCGGCCCGCCGGGAGGTACCCCGGGCCGGGCTGGAGGGTGCCGGGGTCAGGCCTGGCGGACGTTGGCGTTGACCCAGTCCACGATCGAGGTGGTGGTGGCGCCGGGCGTGAAGATCTCGGCGACGCCCTTGGCCTTGAGGGGGGCGATGTCGTCCTCCGGGATGATCCCGCCGCCGAAGACCTTGATGTCCTCCGCGTCGCGCTCCTTGAGGAGGTCGATGACGCGGGCGAACAGCGTGTTGTGCGCCCCGGAGAGGATGGAGAGGCCGATGGCATCCGCGTCCTCCTGGATGGCGGTGTCCACGATCTGCTCGGGCGTCTGGTGGAGGCCGGTGTAGATGACCTCCATGCCGGCGTCACGCAGCGCCCGCGCGATCACCTTGGCGCCGCGGTCGTGGCCGTCGAGACCCGGCTTGGCCACCACCACACGGATCGGACCGGTCACACCCATCGCACTGCCTCCCGAGTGAACGAACGTTAAGTACAGCATTGCGCACGGCACCGTTTCACGGTCAACGGGGAGGGGGAAATCACACGTGGGACGCCGTTGATTCACCACCGCCCCGCCGCCCCGCCACCGCGCCGACAGCCGCACGGCATGGGGGTGGGGCCGCGCCGGCAGCACGGCCCCGCACCCGAATGGTCCAGGGGGAGGCCGTCCATGGGGATGACTTTCGCGCCGCTGCCCGTGCCGCGCTCGGGCGCCGCCCTGCGGGCGGCGGTCCTGGAGGCGGCGGTGCTCGCCGGGCACCTGCTCCTCTACCCCACGGGGATACGGGAGGAACGCCCTCGTGCCCTGCCTCCGGCCCGTGCACCGGGACAGCCGCCGCCCGTGCTGCTCCTGCACGGCTTCACCGACAACCGCTCGGTCTTCGTCCTGCTGCGCCGCGCCCTCGGCTCGGGCGGCCGGCGGCGCGTGGAGACGTACAACCACTCCCCCTTCACCCGCGATCTGCGCGTGACCGCCGGCCACCTCGCCCGGCGTGTCGAGGAGCTGTGCGAGCGCGGCGGTCAGGAGCGGGTGGACCTCATCGGGCACAGCCTCGGCGGGCTGGTCGCCCGGTACTACGTCCAGCGGCTCGGCGGCGACGCGCGCGTGCGGACGCTGGTCACCCTGGGCACCCCGCACGACGGCACCCGGGTCGCCCCCTTCATGGACGCGCACCCGCTGGTCCGCCAGATGCGCCCGGACTCCGAGGTGATGGCGGAGCTGCGCGCGCCCGCGCCCGGCTGCCGCACCCGGTTCGTGGCGTTCTGGAGCGAGTTCGACGCGCTGATGGCCCCCACCGGCACGGCCCGGATCGAGCACCCGGACCTGGACGCGACGAACGTGCAGGTCACCGGCATCGGGCACCTCGCCCTCCCCGTCCATCCCGCCGTCATCACCGCAGTCCGGCGCGCCCTCGACGGCCCGCTCCGCGCCGCGGACGCGGCGCCGCCGCCCGCGGAGAGCGCCCCCGCTCCTGGAACCGGGGACCAGAGCCTCGTCGTCTGAAGCCCCGCCCGTCCGACAGTGCGCGCACGCCCGCCCGTCTGCCCGTCTGCCCGTCTGCCCGCCCGCGCCTACAACACCGGTCGACCTCCAGTCGAACGAATTTCGAACTCAAGGCCAAGGCTCGGTCTCGCCGCGACCGAAAGACGGCCGAATGCCCGGTTCCGCTGAGGACGAAACCCCCGGAAGATTGTCGAGGCGAGTAACCGCCGGGTACAGTCACGCCACTGCTCTCCTCCGGTGAACCTTGAGTTCCCCGGCCACCCAGGCCCCACTGCCGAGGCGAAAGAGAAGTTGGTGAACGACCGCCCGACGTCGGGCCAGTACCCCGATTCGGGGTACGACGGCCTTTCCACCACCACTTTCGCTGGTGACCAGGGGTACCTGTCCTACGAAACGCAGGGCCAGGGGTATCAGTACGTCACAGACCCCGCCGCCTCCGGCAGTTATGGAACGTACGACGCGTACGGGGCGTACCCGTCCGCCGCCGGCACCGGCGCGTACGACAGCACCGCCTGGACGACGCCGGAGAGTTACCTGTCGAGCGTCCCGGCCCAGAGCGTCCCCGAGGACACCACGGGCCAGTTCGACGCGAGCGCCTGGAACTCCGCGACCGCCGACTACCAGCCGGCCTCCTACGGCTACGACTCCGCGGGCGTCGAGCAGACCGGCCACTGGACCCTCCCCGGCTACGGGCAGGAGACCGGCACCTACGACGCCACCGCCTGGAACGGCGGCGGCTCCGACGAGGTCCCGGCCACGGGCTACGAGGCCACGACCGTGGTCCCGGTGTTCACCGAGGCAGGCTCCGCGGAAACCGGCGGAGCGGGCGGCTACACCGACGCCGACGCGTACGCCGACACCCCCGCGTACGCCGGCACCCCCGCGTACGCCGACGCCGACGCGTACACCGATCCGTACGCCGACGACGAGACCTCCGTCTTCGAACCCCTGGCCGTCACGGCCGAGGACGAGCCGGACCTCCCGGACGCCCCCGTCCACGACATGCCCACGCAGGCCATGGCCGTCACCCCGGCGGCCGCCGCGCCCCGCGCCGGCCGCCGGGCCGGCGGCAAGGGCGGCAAGGGCGGTGCCGGCCGCAGCACCACCGCCAAGGCCAACCCCGCCGCCGGAAGGGGCCGCCGCAACCCGGCCAAGCGGTCCGCCCTCCTGACGGTGGCCGTGCCCTCGGCCTGCGTGATGGGCGTCGCGGGTGTCGCCGCCGCCTCCGTCGGCGGACTCACCGGCGGCGACAAGCCGGCCGAGGAGACGACCACGATGGCCGCCCCCGACCCGGCGTCGGTGAAGCCGGTCGAGGCGAACAACAAGCTCGACACGCAGCTGGCGGCGCTCAGCGCCGACGCCGGCGACTTCGCGGACCGCGCGAGCCGCACCCAGGAGCGCATCGACCTCAAGCAGCGCCAGGAAGAAGAGAAGAAGAAGCGGGCGGAGGAGGCGGCGGCCAAGGAGGCGGCCCGTCCCAAGTTCGCGGTGCCCGTCGCCCAGCGCGGCCTGAGCGCCAGCTTCGGCCAGGCGGGCGGCATGTGGATGTCGGTGCACACCGGCATCGACTTCCCCGTCGGCTACGGCACGCCGGTCATGGCCGCCACCGACGGCACCGTGCGCACCCAGTGGAACAGCGCCTACGGCAACATGGCCATAGTGACCTCCCCCGACGGCACCGAGACCTGGTACTGCCACCTCGGCAGCACCAAGATCCGCTCCGGCAAGGTCAAGGCCGGTGACGTCATCGCGTACTCCGGCAACTCCGGCAACTCCACCGGCCCGCACCTCCACTTCGAGGTGCGCCCCGGCGGCGGTTCCGCGGTCGACCCCGCGGCCTGGCTGCGCAGCCACGGCCTGGACCCGAGCTGAGCCGACGCCGGTGACGGGCCGGGGCCCCGAAGGCCCCGGCACCCCGCATCCGAACCCCGGCGCCCCGGGCCCCGGGCCCCAGGCCCCAGGCCCCAGGCCCCAGGCCCTACAGCTTCTGCACCGGCGCGTAACGCAGCAGCAGCCGCTTCGGCTTGGCGTCCCCGAAGTCGATGGTGGCCTGCGCGTCCGCGCCGGCACCCCGGACCTCCATGACCGTGCCGAGCCCGAACTGGTCGTGCGTGACCCGGTCCCCGACGGACAGCGCGACGACCGGCTTGTCGGCGGCCCGGCGCGTGGCGAAGCCGGACGGGCCGGACCGCGTGCGCGACGAGGACAGGAACGCCTCGGGCGAGGTCCCGAAGGAAGCCTTCCCGGAGGACGAGCCGTACCCGGAACCGCGCACCGGCCCCGCCGGCTTCTGCGCGGCGCCCGTGCGCTTCCACTGGAGGTACTCGGCCGGGATCTCCTCCAGGAACCGCGAGGGCGGGTTGTACGAGGGGGTGCCCCACGCGCTGCGCATGCCGGACCGGGTCAGGTACAGCCGCTCGCGGGCGCGGGTGATGCCCACGTAGGCGAGGCGGCGCTCCTCCTCCAGCTCCTTGGTCTGGCCGAGCGCGCGCATGTGCGGGAAGACACCGTCCTCCATGCCGGTCAGGAAGACGACCGGGAACTCCAGGCCCTTGGCGGTGTGCAGGGTCATCAGCGTGATGACGCCCGAGCCGTCCGTGTCCTCGTCCGGGATCTGGTCGGAGTCGGCGACGAGCGCGACCTGCTCCAGGAACTCCGCCAGCGTGCCCGGGTTGGACTCGTCACGGGCCTGCTCGAACTCCAGGGCCACGGCCGCGAGCTCCTGGAGGTTCTCGATCCGGGTCTCGTCCTGCGGGTCGGTCGACGCCTGGAGCTCGGCGAGGTACCCGGTGCGCTCCAGCACCGCCTCCAGCACGACGGCCGGGCCGGCGCCGGAGTCGGCGATCGTCCGCAGCTCCTCCATCAGCACGTTGAACCGCTTGACGGCGTTGGTCGAGCGGGCGGCCATGCCGAAGGCCTCGTCGACGCGCCGCAGCGCCTGCGGGAAGGTGATCTTCTCGCGGAGCGCGAGGGCGTCGATCATCGCCTCGGCGCGCTCGCCGATGCCGCGCTTGGGCACGTTCAGGATCCGGCGCAGCGGGACGTTGTCCTCGGGGTTGGCGAGGACCCGCAGGTAGGCCAGGACGTCCCTGACCTCCTTGCGCTCGTAGAAGCGGACACCGCCGACGACCTTGTACGGGAGACCGACGCGGATGAAGATCTCCTCGAACACGCGCGACTGGGCGTTGGTCCGGTAGAAGATCGCGACGTCGCCGGCCTTGGCGTCGCCGGCGTCGGTGAGCCGGTCGATCTCGTCGGCGACGAATTGGGCCTCGTCGTGCTCGGTGTCGGCGACGTAGCCGGTGATCACGGCGCCGGTGCCGGCCTGGGTCCACAGGTTCTTGGCGCGGCGGTTCTCGTTGCGCTCGATGACCGCGTTGGCGGCCGAGAGGATCGTCTGGGTGGAGCGGTAGTTCTGCTCCAGCAGGATCGTCGTCGCGTCCTTGTAGTCCTCCTCGAACTGGAGGATGTTGCGGATGGTCGCGCCGCGGAAGGCGTAGATCGACTGGTCGGCGTCACCCACCACGCACAGCTCGGCCGGCGGCAGGTCCGGGTAGCCGGGGCCGACCAGCTCGCGCACCAGCGTGTACTGGGCGTGGTTGGTGTCCTGGTACTCGTCGACCAGGACGTGGCGGAAACGGCGCCGGTAGTGCTCGGCCACGTCCGGGAAGGCCTGGAGGAGGTGGACGGTGGTCATGATGATGTCGTCGAAGTCGAGCGCGTTGGCCTCGCGCAGCCTCCCCTGGTACATCGCGTACGCCTGGGCGAGGGTCTTCTCGAAGCCGTCGGCGGCCTGGGCGGCGAAGGCGTCCTCGTCGATCAGCTCGTTCTTCAGGTTCGAGATCTTGGCGTTGAAGGACTTGGGCGGGAACTTCTTCGGGTCCAGGTCCAGGTCGCGGCAGACGAGCGCCATCAGGCGCTTCGAGTCGGCCGCGTCGTAGATCGAGAACGACGAGGTGAAGCCGAGCCGCTTCGACTCGCGGCGCAGGATGCGCACGCACGCGCTGTGGAACGTGGAGACCCACATGGCGTTGGCGCGGGGGCCGACCAGGCCCTCGACGCGCTCCTTCATCTCGCCGGCGGCCTTGTTGGTGAAGGTGATCGCCAGGATCTGGCCGGGGTGGACGTTCCGCGCGGACAGCAGGTGGCCGATGCGGTGGGTGAGCACCCGGGTCTTGCCGGAGCCGGCGCCGGCGACGATGAGCAGCGGCGAGCCGGCGTGCACCACGGCGGCGGCCTGCTGCTCGTTCAGCCCGTCCAGGAGGGTCGCGGGGTCGATGACGGGGCGCGGGGCGCCGTCCCGGTAGTACGCGTCCCCGCTCATGGGCAGGTCGAAGGCACCCCCGAAGAGGTCGTCCGCGCCGGGCTCCGGCTCGGGGTGCTCCTCGGGCGGCGGGGGGACCTCGTCGGAGGGGGTGAGGTCGGCCAGGAAGCTGTCGTCAAAGAGGCTGCTCATCGCCTTCCGAGTCTAGGGGGCGGGACCGACAGCCGGTCCCGCCCCCGGGAAATCCCGCGGAAACCGTGCCCCGTACGCTCGGCGGCATGACGGTTCTCACCAACATCTTCGTCGGCCTGCACATCATCGGCATCGCCTCCCTCCTCGGCGGGTTCCTGACCCAGATGAAGGCGATGGGCGCGGGCACGGCACGCTTCGTGCCCGCGATGCTGCACGGCGCGCTGACCATGCTCGTCACCGGCGTGCTGCTGGTGGGCTTCCGCGAGATGGGCGACGGCGCCCCGCTCAACCACGTCAAGATCGGCGTGAAGCTGGCGATCCTGTTCGTGGTCCTGGCGCTCGTCTACGTGAAGCGCGACGAGGAGCGGGTCGAGAAGGGCGTCTTCGCTGCGGTCGGCGGTCTGACCGTGGCCAACGTCTTCATCGCCGTCCTCTGGCGCTGAGCCTCCGGCCTCTGGCCTCCGGCCTCCGGCCTCCGGCCTCCGGAACGGAAACTCCGTCCTCCGGCGCTGAGGCGCCGGCCTGCGGAAGGGAAACGCCGTCCTCCGGCACCGCCCGGTCAAGCAAGATCCATTACCGGTCGGACGAGGACAGTTCCGGTCATCTCGTCATCTGCCCGTTACCTTCAGGTTTAGCGTCCTCCCCCAAGACCTCCCCGGTACCTACGGGACGAGCGGAAGGACGTGAGGCCCCCGTGGCCAGTCATCGAAAGCCCAGGCAGCGCCCGTTCTCCGGCGGCACCGTACGGACCGCCGCCACCCTCGCCCTCGCGGGCGCTGCCACGGCCACCGCCTTCGAAGGCACCTCGCACGCCGACCCCCAGGCCGGCCCCGCCCAGGTCAAGGCGGAGGTCGACCGGCTCTACGGGGAGGCCGAGGCGGCGACCGAGAAGTACAACGGGGCGAAGGCCGGGGCGGAGGAGGCCGAGCGGGCGCTGACCGGCCTGCGCGAGGAGACCGCCCGCAAGACGGACCGGCTGAACACCGCCCGCAGCGCCCTGGGCTCCCTCGCCGCCACCCAGTACCGCAGCGGCGGCCTGGGACCGGCCCTCCAGCTGGCCATGGCCTCCGATCCGCAGGACTACCTCGACCGGGCCGGCCTGCTCTCCCGGGCCGGCGACCGGACCGCCTCGGAGGTGGCCGCCGTCAAGCGCGGCCTCGACGAGGTCGGACGGCTGCGCGGCCAGGCCGCCGCCCGGCTCGCGGACCTGCGCGACCGGCAGCACGAGCTCGCCGAGCAGAAGGCCGTCATCGAGCGCAAGCTCGCCACCGCCCGGCAGCTGCTGGCCCGGCTCACCGCCGAGGAGCGGGCCGCGTACGAGGCCCGTTCCGGCACCGGAACGCCTGCGGCCGCGTCCGGGCCCGGCCGCCCCCAGTCACCGCCGCCGCCCTCCGACGGCTCCCGGGCCGCCCGCGCGGTGGCGTTCGCGTACGGCGCGATCGGCAAGCCGTACGTCTGGGGCGCGACGGGGCCGGGCTCGTACGACTGCTCCGGCCTGACCCAGGCGGCGTGGCGCGCGGCCGGGGTGTCCCTGCCCCGCACCACCTACACCCAGATCAACGCGGGGCGGCGGGTCTCCCGGGACCAGCTGGCCCCCGGGGACCTGGTCTTCTTCTACTCCGGGGTCACCCACGTGGGCATGTACGTCGGCAACGGCCAGATGATCCACGCCCCGCGCCCCGGCTCCACGGTCCGGCTGGCGCCCGTCGCCTCCATGCCCTGGGCGGGCGCCTCCCGTCCCGCGTGAGGGGCGGCTACGGCGTCTTGACCTGCTGGCTGAGCCATCCGAAGGTCTGCGGGAGCTGCTTGGACCACGCCTCCAGGTTGTGGCCGCCGGTGATCTTCTCCGCGTGCACCGTGGTCGGGCTCTGCGCGAGCGCCTTGAGGTCCGTACCGGACAGGTAGCCGTCGTGCTCGGCGCCCGACATCCACAGCGCGACCGGCGGCGGGGCCGGCTGGGTCCTGAGCAGTTCCTTCAGGTTGTGGGCGCGGCGCAGCTCCGGGTCCTTGGCCACCAGCGAGCTGGGCTCCTGGCCGGGGTCGTTGTAGCCGGAGAGGGAGACGGCGGCGCTGTAGCGGTCGGGGTGCAGGATGGCCAGCTTGGCGGCGCAGTACGCGCCCGCCGAGTAGCCGGCGATGCCCCAGGTGCGGGCCTCGTCGGAGGCGCGGAAGTTGTCGGTGACCATCTTGCGGACGTCGACGCTGAACCAGCTGTCGGCGTTGACCTTGCCGGGGATGTTGGCGCAGCCGGTGTCGCCGTTGCCCAGCAGCATGGCGCGCGGGGAGACCAGGATGAAGGGCTGGACCTTGCCCTCCTTCATCAGCGGCTCCAGCACCTCGTGCGCCTTGAGCCCCTGGAACCAGGACTTGCCCGTGCCGGGTATGCCCGGGATCAGCTCGACGACCGGGAACTTCCTGTCCTTGTGGGCGGGGTCGTCGTACTGCGGCGGCAGCCACACCAGGACGTCGCCCTTGACCCCGGAGATCTTGCCGTCGAGCTCGGTCTTCTTCACCCGCCCGCCGAGGCCCTCGACCGGTACGAACTCCTGGCGTGCCTTCGGCTCCTGCCTGACCTGTTCGGCCTTCTTCCCGCCCATGCCGTCGGGGCCGAGGTCGGGGGCGGCCTGGACGTACGTGCCGGTGCCCATCAGGTCGGCCCAGGAGACGTAGAAGTTCATCTCCCGGTTGAGCCCGACGAACACCAGGGCGACCGCGGTCACCTGCGCGAAGACCACCATCACGGCGCGGACGGCGACGCGTGCCGCGGCGGGGCCGCGCACCTTGCTCCACACGGCCAGCGGCAGGACGACGGCGATCACGGTCAGGGCGACCGCCGTCGCGAAGAGGGGGGTCCCCGTCAGGCTCATCACGCCACCCAAGAGTCGGGTGCGCCGCCTTCCGGTTGCCCCCCGCGCCTGCGGCGTGGATCACATCCGGCCGGGTCGGGCCGGATCAGACCAGCCGGCGGGCCGTCGCCCAGCGGGTCAGCTCGTGCCGGTTGGAGAGCTGGAGCTTCCTGAGGACCGCGGAGACGTGCGATTCGACGGTCTTCACCGAGATGAACAGCTGCTTGGCGATCTCCTTGTACGCGTACCCGCGCGCGATCAGCCGCAGTACCTCGCGCTCGCGCTGGGTGAGCCGGTCCAGGTCCTCGTCGACCGGCGGGGCGTCCGTGGAGGCGAAGGCGTCCAGGACGAAGCCGGCCAGGCGGGGCGAGAACACCGCGTCCCCGTCCTGGACCCGGAAGACGGAGTCCACCAGGTCGGTGCCGGTGATGGTCTTGGTGACGTAGCCGCGCGCACCGCCGCGGATGACGCCGATGACGTCCTCGGCGGCGTCCGACACGGACAGCGCGAGGAACCGCACCGGGTTCTCAGCCGCCGCCATCAGCGGGGCGCAGCGCCGCAGCACCTCGACGCCGCCGCCTCCGGGGAGGTGCACGTCGAGGAGGACCACCTCGGGGCGGGTGGCGGTGATGACGGTGACGGCCTGGTCCACGTCGGCGGCCTCGCCGACGACCTCGACCCCGGTCCGGGCGGTCTCGCCGATCTCGGCCTGGACGCCGGTGCGGAACATCCGGTGGTCGTCGACGAGGACCACCCGGACCCTCCTGCTCGCGCCGCCGGTGGTCGCGTTGTCCTCGGTCATGCTGTCTTCGCCGCCCTCTCCATCTCCAGCTCGACTACCGTGCCGCCGTCGGGTGCGGACCGCAGCGTCGCGGTCCCCCCGTTGCGCTGCATCCGGCCGATGATCGATTCTCGTACGCCCATGCGGTCGTCCGGTACCGCGTCCATGTCGAAGCCCGGTCCGCGGTCCCGTACGGACACGAACACCGTCTGGCCCTCGACCTCCGCGTACACCTGGACGGGGCCGCCGTCGCCACCGTACTTGGCGGCGTTGACCATCGCCTCGCGCGCGGCCTGGATCTGGGCGCCCAGCTTCTCGTCGAGCGGGCAGTCTCCGACGACGACGACCTCGATCGGGACGCCGTGGTGGTCCTCCACGTCCGCGGCGGTCTTCTTCACGGCCTCGGCCAGGGTGGCCGGCTCCTCGGCCTCGTCCTTGCCGGTGCCCTCGGGCTTGTACAGCCAGTTGCGCAGCTCCCGCTCCTGGGCGCGGGCCAGGCGGCGGACCTCGCCGACGTCCTCGGCGTTGCGCTGGATCAGGGTGAGGGTGTGCAGCACCGAGTCGTGGACGTGGGCGGCGACCTCGGCGCGCTCCTGGGCGCGGATGCGCATGAGGCGCTCCTCGGAGAGGTCCTGGGTCATGCGGATCAGCCAGGGTCCGGCGAGCAGGGCTATGCCGACGAGGACGGCGAGGACGGCGGTGAGGAGGTTGCCGAGCTGGGCCGCGGAGCCGCGTACGACGATGAACACGGTCAGGCCCACCCCGACCAGGACGACGCCGGCGAGCGCGCGGGCGGCCTGGAAGACGCGCTTGCGGCGGTCCCCGGCGCTGCTCCAGTGGGCGCGGCGGGCGTTGTCGGCCTGGCGCCAGACGAGGACGACCCCGGCCCCGACGAGCAGGGTGGGCCAGATGTAGCGGCCGTTCTCGCCGCCGAAGCGGAGCTGGGAGAAGAAGATGCCGGCGCCGACTGCCAGCGCGATCAGGCCGGAGACCGCTCCCTTGTCGGGCTTGCGCAGGCGGCGGGTGCCGTCGTCGAAGCTCTCGAAGAAGGAGTGGTGTCCGGTCTTGCCGCCCTGGCCGAGCGGTACGAAGACCCAGAACGCCGCGTAGAGCAGGACGCCGAGCCCGTCCCCGAACGTGAACGTGCCGAGGAAGGCGAGCCGGACCCAGATCACGGGCAGCCCGAGGTGTCCGGCGAGGCCGCGCGCGACCCCGCCGAGCATCCGGCCGTCCGCGCTGCGGTACAGCCTGCGCTGCGGGACGTCCTCCTGGTCGGGGGCGTGGGGGATGCGTGGGGCGGCGACTGCGGGCATGTCACCAAGGGTCACACGCCCGGGCGCGGCCCGGCATCAGGGCATCCCCCCAGTTCGGTAGGGGGGATATCAGGGTTGCGCCAGGGTCGGGCCCGGTGCCGCGGGCCCGCACCGCCCGTCACCATGGACACATGACCGACGTACACGACGCCCCGTCCGGGGGCACCTCCGGGCCGGGTCCCGGGGACGATCCGGGGGCGCCCGCCCCCGCCGAGCGGCCGCCCCTGCGGCGCGGCAGGCGCGACAAGGTCCTCGCGGGCGTGTGCGGCGGCCTCGGCCGCTACTTCGACCTGGACCCGGTGGTGTTCCGGATCGTGCTCGGGGTGCTCGCCGTCACCGGCGGCGTCGGTCTGATCTTCTACGGCTTCGCGTGGCTGCTGCTGCCCCTGGAGGGCGAGGAGGACAGCGAGGGCAAGCGGCTGCTGACCGGCCGGGTCGAGGGCGCCACCCTGGCGGCCGTGTTCACCGCGCTGGTGGGCTGCGCGCTGTTCCTGTCGATGCTGGACAACGGGGTGATGGGCGCCTTCTCGGTGCTGGTCGTCCTGGCGCTCGGCGGGGCCTCGTACTGGTCCCGGCAGCGCCGCGGCGCTGCCGTCCCGCAGGCGCAGGCGCAGGCGTCGGCCGCGCACCGTCCGGCGCCGCCCGAGACGCAGGCGCCGCCGGTGCCGGGCAGCCCCTCCTGGTGGCGGGACCCGCTGGTCAAGGACGGCACCACGGGCCCTGTCGGTTCGAGCGGCTACCTGTGGGGGCCGGACGACGAGGGCTCGGACCGGGACCGGCCGGGCGCCGGCCCGGCGAAGCCCCGGCGCGGCGCGGCCGCGCGGTCGCGCGGCGGCATCGGCGGCCGGGTGTTCGTGCTGGCCCTGCTGGCGGGGGCGGCCGGCACCGCCGCGGTGTGGGAGGACAGCACCCTCGGGCACGCCCTCCAGGTGGGCCTGGCGTCCGCGCTGGCCGTCTTCGGGCTGGGTCTGGCGGTCAGCTCCGTCAAGGGCCGCACCGGTTTCGGCACGGTCCTGCTCGGCCTGCTCACCGCCGGGCTGCTCGCGGGGGCGATGGTGCTGCCGCGTGAGATCGGCACCGACTGGCAGGACGTGGCCTGGCGGCCGGCGGCGGTGGCCGACGTACGGCCCGCGTACGAGGCGCGGACGGGGTTGGCGACCTTGGACCTGAGCCGCCTGGACGTGCCCAAGGGGACCACCGTGACGGTGCGCGCCTCCATCGAGGCGGGCCGGCTGAAGGTGGTCGTGCCCCGGGAGGTCACCGCGCAGGCCGACGTGTCGATCCGGGTCGGGGACATCGAGATGCCCGGGGACACCGGCCCCGGCATCCGGATCAAGAGCGGCGGGGAGAACCGGCGGGCGACCCTGCCCCCGGCGGCCGGCACCGAGGCCGGCGGGACGATCGAGCTGCGCCTGGAGGCGGGCGTGGGACAGGTGGAGGTGGCCCGTGCGGCGTCATGAGTTCCAGCCGGGACGGCTGCTGGCGGGGCTGGTCCTGACCACGGCGGGGGTGCTCTACCTGCTCGACGCGGCCGGCGAGGCGGACGTGCCGTGGTTCCTGGTGGTCCCGTTCGCGATGGGCGGGCTGGTGCTGGCCGCGCTGGTCGGTCTGGTGACGTACGCCGTACGCCGGGATCAGCGCGACCGGATCATCGAGTCGAACGACCAGTAGGGCGCCCCCGCGAGGACCAGCGGGGTCCAGGCCATCAGGTAGGCGAGGTCGTTGCCGTAGTAGTACGGGGTGACGGCCCAGGAGACGGTGAGCCACAGGCTGAGCGAGATCAGCAGTCCGCCGGCGGCGGCGATCCGGGTCAGCACCCCGGCGAGGACGCCGAGTCCCACGAGGAGTTCCCCGATGGCGATGGCGACGCCGAAGCCGACGGGGGCCTTCAGGGCCAGGTCCACCAGGGCCGGGACGGCGGAGGTGTCGCGCACCCCGCGCATCATCTCGCCGATCGAGCCGCTGCCGGTCTCGGCGAGGAATCCGGCGGCCGTCAGCTTGTCGATGCCCGCGTAGACGAAGGTCACGCCGAGGAAGATCCGCAGCGGGAGGAGCGCGTAGCGGGTGGCCCGCTCCTTGAGCGGGGTGGTCCGCTGCCCGGATGGGGCGTCAGTTCGGGTCGTCACGCCCCCATGTCTACCCCGTTCACTCGGCCACGTCGATGATGCAGCGGTTGGATTCCACCCCGGCGGCCGTGACGACCTGGATGTCCACCCGGCCGGGCTCGACCTCCGCGGGCACGGGGACGGTGAGGACCGAATCGGAGGGGTTGGTGAACCCGCCGGCGACGGGGACGAGCGGCACGTGCACGTGGACCGCCCCGACCCGTACGACCAGCCGGGCGAGCATCTCGGGGGTCCGCGCGCCGGGCGGTACGAAGCCGACGCCCCGGATCTCGATGTCGTCGCCGGGCCGGACGGCCGCGTCGATGTCCCCGGGTTCGCGCCGGCGGACCACCGAGAGCACCAGCGGGCGGCTGCCCTCGGCGTACTTCGCCGCGAGGTACACGGCCGCCGACAGCGCCACCAGCAGGGCCAGCGCCCACGGCAGGTGCGGCAGCCGGTCGGGGAAGCGGGCCAGCGTCACCGCCGCGTAGGCCAGCACGACCGTGGAGACGAGGACGTACTGCGCGTCCGGGAAGCTGCCGCGGCCGTCGTCGTCGGTGAGCAGGTCCACGCCGCGCGGCCGGTCCGCCGGGAGCTTCTGGAGCCGCTGCCCGGCGATCCGTACGCAGACCACCCGGCGCACCAGCACCGCCACCGCCGAGGTCAGCGCGACCACCGACAGCAGCGGCAGCGCCCGCCCCAGCGCGAACCCCTGGTACAGGGCTTCGCGCGCGGGGCCGGGCGGGGAGGCGGCCAGCCGCAGCGCGGGCAGCAGCGCCGCGAACGCGGTCAGCACCAGCCAGGCGCTCGGCACGGCCTTCGAGGTGGACAGCCGGTTGTCCTCCCCGACGACCGGCGCCAGCAGCCCGCCGCGCAGCGACTGGGCGCGGGCGGCGACGGTGAGCAGCCCGGCCAGGACGAGGGCGGCGAGGAGTCCGGCGGTGCGGGCGGTGGACCAGCCGGTGCCGACGGCGGTGGCGACCTGCACCAGCAGCAGGACCCCGGCGGCGATCCACAGGGCGAGGACGGCCCGCCGCGAGAACAGGTACAGCCAGGAGTTGCCGGCCTCCCGTCCGCGGTCGGCGACCGTGCGGGCGGACAGGGTCAGCTCGTCGGAGACCCACTGGCGGGAGGCGCCGAGGGAGTGGGCGACCGCGGCCGGCACGCCCTGCCCGGCGGCGAACTCGTCCCGTTTCTCCAGGAACGCGGCGACCGCTCTGCGGTGCCCCTCCCGCGCGCAGTCGTCGCAGGCGCAGACGGCGGTATGGGTACTCCGGGACATCTCTTGGACAGCCACGTGCGTGCCGCCTCTCTGAACTACGGTGCAATGCCAGCGAATTGTGCACCACTGCGGCAGTGCTCCGGATTGCGCACGATGTCAGAGCAGGTGATTAACGGTTCATGATGTTGACGCCACCGTCCGCGACGGTCTGCCACAGCGGCTGGTAGCTCACCCAGGCGGCGAGGTCGCCGCCGAACCGGGCGCGGGTCGCCCGGGCCGCGCGGTGGTCGACGGGCACGGGTTTGCCGGCCGCCCGGGCGGTCAGCTGCACCCGTGCGGCCCGCTCGGCCGCGATGAACCACCAGGCGGCCGCGTCGACCGAGCCGCCGACCGTCAGCAGCCCCTGGTTGCGCAGGACCAGTGCCTTGTACGGGCCGATGGCGCGGGCGATCCGGCCGGGGTCGGCGGCGCCGTCGCCCGGGTACTCGTCCAGGAGCGCGTGGTCCTCGTAGAAGGCGCAGGCCTCCTGGGTGACCGGGGCCAGCAGCTCGCCGAGGCAGGCCAGCGCCCTGCCGTACGGGCCCTGCGTGCGGACCACCGCGACCGCGTCGGGCCGGGCCCGGTGCACGGCGGCGTGCACGGCGAAGGCCAGCTCGTTGAGCCGCCGGCCGCCCTCCAGCACCCGCCCGTCCCCGTCGGCCAGCAGCAGGTCCTCCGGGCGCAGGCCGACGAAGGCCCGGCCGAAGGGGTTCACCCAGTAGCAGTCCTCGAACTCCGGGTCGCGCGCGGTGACGTGCCCCGAGACGCCGTCCTCGTACCCGAGGCGCCCCAGCAGCCGCAGCGCCCCGGCCAGCCGCTCCTTGCGGTGGGCGCGCTCCTCGGCGGGGTCCTCGTGCACGGGCGGCATCTCGAAGGCCAGCCGGTCCACCGGCACGGGTACGGGTCGATCCGGCATGCGCCCTCCTTCGGGTGTCGACGGCGCGCGGCCGTGCGCGGCGCAAGCTACCGGGGCCGCCCCGAAGTGGCCAGAGCGCGGCGGCGGGAAAGGCGGAAGCCGCCGCCCCCTCGCAGGGGGCGGCGGCTCCGGCGCGCACGGCGGGTGGGGACTACTCCCACTCGATGGTGCCCGGGGGCTTGCTGGTGCAGTCCAGGACCACGCGGTTCACGTCCGGCACCTCGTTGGTGATGCGGGTCGAGATCCGGGCGAGCACCTCGTACGGCATGCGCGTCCAGTCCGCGGTCATCGCGTCCTCGGAGGAGACGGGGCGCAGCACGATGGGGTGGCCGTAGGTGCGGCCGTCGCCCTGGACGCCCACGCTGCGGACGTCGGCGAGCAGGACCACCGGGCACTGCCAGATCTCGCGGTCCAGGCCGGCGGCGGTGAGCTCGTGGCGGGCGATGGCGTCGGCCTCGCGCAGCAGGTCCAGGCGCTCCTTGGTGACCTCGCCGACGATGCGGATGCCGAGGCCGGGGCCGGGGAAGGGCTGGCGCTGGACGATCTCCTCGGGCAGGCCGAGCTCCTGGCCGACCATCCGGACCTCGTCCTTGAACAGCTGGCGCAGCGGCTCGACGAGCTCGAACTCGATGTCGTCGGGCAGGCCGCCCACGTTGTGGTGGGACTTGATGTTGGCGGTGCCGGTGCCGCCGCCGGACTCCACGACGTCCGGGTACAGGGTGCCCTGGACGAGGAAGGCGACCGCCGGGCCGTCCTCCTGGAGGATCTCCAGCTGGGCCTGCTCGAAGACGCGGATGAACTCGCGGCCGATGATCTTGCGCTTGGTCTCCGGGTCGGAGACGCCGGCCAGCGCGGTCAGGAAGCGCTCCTGCGCGTCGACGACCTTCAGCTGGACGCCGGTGGCCGCGACGAAGTCCTTCTCGACCTGCTCGGTCTCGCCCTTGCGCATCAGGCCGTGGTCGACGTACACGCAGGTCAGCTGGGAGCCGATGGCCTTCTGCACGAGGGCCGCGGCGACCGCGGAGTCCACGCCGCCGGACAGTCCGCAGATGGCGCGCTTGTCACCGACCTGCGCCTTGATCGCGGCGATCTGCTCCTCGACGATGTTGCCGGTGGTCCAGGTGGGCTTCAGGCCCGCGCCCCGGTAGAGGAAGTGCTCCAGGACCTGCTGACCGTGCGTGGAGTGCATCACCTCGGGGTGGTACTGCACGCCGTACAGCTTCTGCTCGTCGTTCTCGAAGGCCGCGACCGGGACGACGTTCGTCGACGCGGTGACGGTGAAGCCCTCGGGGGCGGCGGAGCAGGCGTCGCCGTGGGACATCCACACCGACTGGTGCTCGGGGGTGCCCTCGAAGAGGGTGGAGCCGGTCTTGGAGACGGCCAGCGGGGTACGGCCGTACTCGCGCGCGCCCGTGTTGTCGACGGTGCCGCCGAGGGTCGTCGCCATCAGCTGGAAGCCGTAGCACATGCCGAAGACGGGGACGCCGGACTCGAAGAGGCCGCGGGCGTCGTCCAGGCGCGGGGCACCCTCCTCGTACACGGAGGACGGGCCGCCGGAGAGGATGATCGCCTTCGGGTCCTTGGCGAGCATCTCGGCCACGGGCATCGTGCTGGGCACGATCTCGCTGTAGACGCGGGCCTCGCGGACTCGGCGGGCGATGAGCTGGGCGTACTGCGCGCCGAAGTCGACGACGAGGACCGTGTCCGGGGCGCTGTCGTGGGCGGCGGAGGGTGCTTCTGGCACGGGACGGCCTTCCGGCGGAAAGAGGTGGCTGTTTTGTCGATTCTACCGGTGGCGCCGACCGCCGGTTTGTCGCACCATCCGAGGCCCACGTCACGGCCGGGGCGCCCGGCCGTGACGTGGACGCGCCGCCGCCGGGGCGTCTCAGCATCCGGGCCCGGTTGGCCGGGGCGCGGGCAGGGGGGCCATAATCCACACCATGCGCAAGCAGCTGAGCTTCCTCTTTACCTATGGCACCGGCCGGTCCGGTCGCCATGGGTCCGCGTGATGCTCGCTTGAGCCGCTGACTTCCCAGAGCGCCCCGGTCCGACAGGACCGGGGCGCTCCGCGTTTCCGCTCCTGTCGGCCACCACCCACCACAGGAGAGACGCCATGAGCACGATCACCACCACCCCCGAGCAGCTGATCGCCGGATCCCGCGAGCGGATCGACGCCCTCGACGACCGGATCATCGGGCTGATCCAGGAGCGGATGGCCGTGTCGGCCGTCATCCAGGAGGCCCGGATCGGGGCGGGCGGGCGGCGGGTGCACCTGTCGCGCGAGATGGAGGTGCTGTCGCACTGGAGCGACGCCCTCGGCAAGCCCGGGACCGCCCTGGCGATGACCCTGCTGGAGCTGTGCCGGGGACGCGTCTGACGACACGGTCGCCCGTTCGTCACCCGTCCGGGCCGTGACCGGCCCCGGGAGTCTTCGTTGGTGAGGTTGTCCGTGCCAGCCAGGCGCGGGAAGCAGCACCACGCGTGGCTCCACGGGAGCGATGAGGCGCGACGCCCGACGGCGCGCGTCGTGGGACCTCGCTCCCTCCGCGTGACCGGACGGCAGGGGACAGCAGCCCGGTCACCCATGAGGACGGCCGGCCCGGGGGACGCCCCGGGCCGGCCGTTCGCCTTTCCGCCCTCCCGCGCGACTCCGCCGCCGAGCGGCTACGCGGCTACGCGCCTACGCGTGCGCGCCGCCGTTGGCGCGGCGGCGGAAGGACAGGTACAGCGCGGCGCCGACGGCGGTCAGGCCGGCGCCGGCGATGCCGACCAGGCCGGCCGTGCTGCCGGTGGAGGCCAGCGGGCCGCCGGTGCGGCCCGCGGCGGCCGAGGCGTTGTTGCCGCTGGTGGCTCCGGTGCTGCTCCCCGCGGAGGCCGAGGCGCTCGCGGAGGTGCTCGCCGAGGGGCTGCCGGAGGTGGAGGGGCTCGGCGACTTCGTCGGGGTGACCGTCGGGTTCGCCGTGAACGCGGCCTGGTTGTTGGCCAGCTCCGGGTCGAAGCGGTGCTTCTCGGGCTCGCCCTTCGCGCCGAGGCGGCCGACGGTGATGGCGCCCTTGGCGTCCTTGACGGCCTTCTCGATCTTCAGCTCGAAGGGGAAGGCGAGCTTCTCCTTCTCCAGCACGGACGCTCCGGTGGCGCAGCGGTACAGCCCCGGCTGCGCCTCGCGGCAGGCGGCCGGAGCCGTGAGGACCTTCACGCCCTTCGGGAGGAGGACGTCGACCACGGCGGCGGGGCCGGTGCCGGTGACCCAGGCGGGGCCGTTGTTGCGTGCGGCGACGACGGCCTTGACCCTCGCTCCGGCGGCGCCCTTGACGGTGAGGGGCTCGGCGGCGAAGTCGGCCCGGTTCGGCACGGTGAGCTCGACCACGCGCTTGTTGTCGGCCGGGTTCAGGTCGGGAGCGGCCTCCGCCTTCTTGCGGGCGGTCAGCTTCCGGCCGACGACGGTGGTGGCGGCGGCGCCGGCCGCGTCGGGCGCCTTGGCGTCCGGCGCGTTCTGCGGGTCGCCCGCCGGGTAGATGCCGTAGCCGAAGCGCTCGTCGAGGGCGTGCGCGCCGGCCTTCAGGTGCAGCGGGCTGTCGCCGGCCAGCTCGTAGGTGGCCTTGGCCTCGAAGTCCCCTTCGACGGTGCAGACGGCGGTGGTCGAGACGCGGGTGGTGCGGTAGGTGCAGTTGTCGTACCGCTCCGGGAACTCCAGGCCACGGGTGGCCTCCAGGTGCAGGACCACCCCCTTCGCCGGCTGCGTGCCGTCGTTGCGGAACGCGAGGGGCACGGCCTGGCTCTCGCCCGGCTTCGGGTCCTTCTTCAGGTTCAGGTCCCGCATGACCAGGTCGGGGCCGCCGATCGTGAGGGTGGTCCCGGCGGCGGTGACGGTGGCTCCGGCGGCCGTGCCGGTGACCGCGAGCCGGCCCGAGGCTCCGTCCCGGGCGTCCTTCACGGCGGTGGCCACCAGCTCCACTCCGGCGTGGGGGCCCGTGTCCTTGCAGACGAGGGTGGTCCCCTTGTCCTCGCACTTCCTGCCCCCCGCCGCTTCCTTCACGGAGGCGATGCCGGCGAGCTTGGCCAGGTCGACGGTGAAGGTGAACTCGCCGCCGAAGGAGCCGGTGTCGCCCAGTCGGAAGGACATGGACACCGGCTGCGGGGTGCCCGTCGCCGGGTGGGGCCGGAGGGCGAGGGCGGTCGGCCCGTCGAGGCGGAAGACGGGGTCCGCGGATTCGGCGGCCATCGCGGTGGGGGTGGTCAGCCCCACGGCCACCAGGCCGCACGCGGCCAGCAGGGAGATGCGCTGTCTCATGCCCCCCTTGACCCCCGGACCACCGTCGCGGTTGCGCTTCCGACCGTGTGACCGACACCACAGCCCGCAGCAAAGGATTCCGGTACAACCTTTTTCGGCAACCGCCTGTCCACTCTTGTACTGCGGTGAGTACCGCGCTCGGAGGGGGAGCGCGGTGCTCGCCGCGGTCGTGTTCCCGGCGTCAGCGCTCGGGTTCCGGTTGCCTCGGCGGGACTTCGGGGACCGCGAGGAACGGCAGCCGCAGCGCCCCGAAGGCCTCCTCGGGCACCGCCGGACGGGCCGGCTCCACCGCCTCCAGCCGCTCGTACGCCTCCCCCTGCGCGGGCCGCCGGTCCGCCTCGCCCTTGTTGGGCCAGTACGACATCGCCCGCTCCGCCTGCGCCGTGATGGTCAGCGACGGGTTGACCCCGAGGTTCGCGGAGACCGCCGAGCCGTCCACCACCGAGATGTCCGGGTGCCCGTAGAGCCGGTGGTACGGGTCCACCACGCCCTCCGCGGCGGAGGCGCCGATGGGGCAGCCGCCGAGGAAGTGCGCGGTCAGCGGGGTGCCCATCAGCTCGCCGATGTTGCTGCCGGGGAAGCCGTTGATCTCCTCGGCCAGCAGGGTCGCCGCCTCGGTGGCCTCCGCGATCTGCACCGGGTTGGGCGCGCCGTGCCCCTGGCGGGCGGTCAGCAGGCCTTTTCCGAGGCCGCCGGGCTTGCGGTAGGTGGTCAGGGAGTTGTCCAGGGACTGCATGACGAGGCCGATGATGGTCCGCTCCGACCAGCGCCGGTTCGACAGGGAGCGCAGCAGCTGCACCGGGTGGGTGGCGGTGCGGGCGAACCAGGCCCGTACCCGGTGCGTGGCGTGCGGCACCTGGAGGATCGTCAGGAACCCCATGGCGTTGGAGCCCCGGCCGTAGCGGACGGGCTCGATGTGTGTGTCGGCGTTGGGGTGCACGGACGAGGTGATGGCCACGCCCCGGGTGAAGTCCGCCCGTGCCGCGCCGCCGTGGCGCCTGCGGTAGCGGCGGTCGTCGGTCTGGGCCCCGACCAGGCCCTCGGAGTTGGTCCGGGTCAGGTCGCCGAGCCGGTCGGAGATCCGCGGCAGCTCGCCGAGGTCCTTCATGGTGTGCAGCAGGGTCTGGGTGCCGTACGTGCCGGCCGCGACGACCACGTGCCGGGCGCGCAGCACCTGGGCCTTGCCCCCGCGGCGGTCGGAGGTGGGGACGATCCGGACGCGGAGGCCGCCGTCGGGGTGCTCGGAGAGGGCGGTGACGGTGGTCATGGGACGGATCTCCGCCCCGGCCTTCTCCGCGAGGTACAGGTAGTTCTCGCCCAGGGTGTTCTTCGCGCCGTGCCGGCAGCCCGTCATGCACTCCCCGCACTCGGTGCAGGCCCTGCGGGCGGGTCCCACGCCTCCGAAGTAGGGGTCGGGGACCTCCTGGCCGGGGCGGACCTTCTGCTGTCCCCGGGCGTCGGCGCCGTCGCCGAAGAAGACGCCGACCGGGGCCATGTGGAAGGAGTCGCCGACGCCCATCCTCTCGGCGACGGCCTTCAGGTGCACGTCGGAGGGGGTGAGCGTCGGGTTGAGCCGTACGCCGAGCATCCGCTTGGCCTGGTCGTAGTACGGGGCGAGTTCCGCCCGCCAGTCGGTGATGGACGCCCACTGGCGGTCTTCGAAGAAGGCGGCGGGCGGCACGTACAGGGTGTTGGCGTAGTTGAGGGAGCCGCCGCCGACCCCGGCGCCGGCGAGGACCATCACGTTGCCGAGCAGGTGGATGCGCTGGATCCCGTACAGCCCGAGGGCGGGCGCCCACAGGTAGTTGCGCAGGTCCCAGCTGTTGCGGGGCAGGTCCTCGCGGGTGAAGCGGCGTCCTGCCTCCAGGACGCCGACCCGGTAGCCCTTCTCGGTGAGGCGGAGCGCCGCGACGGATCCGCCGAAGCCCGATCCGATCACGATGACGTCGTAGTCGTACGAGGAGTCGCTGTCGTGCGGCACGGGTTCCCCTTAGCGCAGTCGGAGGGCCTTGAGGACCTTGAGGCTGCTCGTCATGAAGCGGGCGTACTGCTCGTCGTCCATGCCGAGCGAGGGGGCCATCGGGAGCAGCCGCTGGTGGGCGACGGTCTGCGCCTCGGTGTACTTGAGGATGCCCTCGGAGCCGTGGCGGCGGCCGAGGCCGGAGTCCTTCATGCCGCCCATGGGGGCCTGGGCGCTGCCGTAGGCGGGGGCGTAGCCGTCGTTGATGTTGACGGTGCCGGTGCGCAGCCGGGCGGCGACGGCGTGGCCGCGGCGGGCGTCCTTGGTCCAGACGCTGGAGTTGAGGCCGTAGGCGGTGGCGTTGGCCTGGGCGATGGCCTCGTCCTCGTCGGTGAAGCGGTAGATGGAGACGACCGGGCCGAAGGTCTCCTCGGCGCAGACCGACATGGGGGCCTCGACGCCGTCGAGGATGGTGGGCTCGTAGAAGAGGGGGCCGATGTCGGGGCGGGCGAGGCCGCCGGCGACGAGGGTGGCGCCCTTGGCGACGGCCTCGTCCACGTGCCGCCGTACGGTCTCCAGCTGGCGTTCGCCGACGAGGGAGCCCATGTCGGCGCCGTAGGCGAGGGAGGCGCCGAGCCGCATGGCCTTCGTGCGGGCGGCGAAGCGCTCGACGAAGGCGTCGGCGATCGAGGCGTGGACGTAGAGCCGCTCGATGGAGATGCACAGCTGTCCGGCGGAGGAGAAGCAGGCGCGGACGGCGCCGGCGGCGGCCTTCTCCACGTCGGCGTCGTGCAGGACGAGCATGGCGTTCTTGCCGCCGAGTTCGAGGGAGACGCCGACCAGGCGGGCGGCGGCGCCCTGGGCGACCTCGCGGCCGGTGCGGGTGGAGCCGGTGAAGGAGACGTAGTCGGCGTGGCGGACCACCTCGGGGCCGACGACGGGACCCTCACCGAGGACTATCTGGAAGACCTCGGCGGGCAGTCCGGCCTCGATGAGCAGGTCGCGGGCCCACAGGGCGGTGAGCGCGGTCTCGGTGTCGGGCTTCATGACGACGGCGTTGCCCGAGACGAAGGCGGGCAGGGCGTCGCCGACGGACAGTTCGAGGGGGTAGTTCCAGGGGGCGATCTGGCCGACGACCCCGCGCGGCTGGCGCAGCTCGGTGACCTTGGTCAGGGTGGGCATGGCGCCCGTGTGGCCCTTGGGCCGCAGGTAGGAGGGGGCCTTGCGGCCGTAGTGCCGGGCGGCGACCGCGACGGCCTGGACCTCTTCGTGGGCGTGCAGGCGGGCCTTGCCGGTCTCCAGCTGGATGAGGTCGAGGACCTCGGACTGGCGGGCGAGGACCAGGTCGTGGAAGCGCAGGAGTACGGCGGCCCGTCGGCGTACGGGGACGGCGGCCCAGGCGGGCTGGGCGGTGCGGGCCCGCGCGAAGGCGGTGGCCACGTCCTCGGGGGTGGCCTCGGGCAGGTCCGCCAGCTTGGCCCCGGTGAAAGGGGTGTGGTTGGCGGTCCGGCCGGAGCCGATCACTCCGCGGGTGAGCCGGGCGACCAGGGCGGGGGTCACCACGTCGGCGGCGGTACGGGCGCCTGCCGGGGCCGGGGCGACCGGGTTGGTGGGCTGCGGTGCGGAGCGGAGGGGGGCGGCGGGGGCCTGCGAGTCCGTCATGGCGGTGAGCGTATTGCGCGGCCGGGCCTTTGGGTACCCGTGGGTAACCGGATTTTGCCAAATCTGCCAGCGATCGCTGGCAGGATGGCCGGGGAGGGCGGCCCGGTTCCCCTCGCGGGGTGGGCTCAGCTCCCCTTCCCGGCCGGCTCCCAGCCGCTGAGCACGGTGTCGAACTGCTGGCGGGTCGTGGCCCAGTCCGCCGCGGGGCCCGTCATGTAGATCGCGTACTCGGTGCCGTTCGGGGCGTAGTACATCTGCTCGATGGCGCGGCGCGGCCCGGCGTGCACCCCCTTCTCGGTCCACGTGAAGTCCCACAGCACGGCATCGGTGCTCCCCCGGAAGGTGTTCGGGGCGAGCTTCTGCCGCTTGTAGTCCGTCCGCTTCGCCACCTGCTTCTCCAGGTCGAGCACGTGCGCGTACGGGTCCTTGAAGTCCGGGGTGCGGTCGGCGGCGATCCGGATGTAGTGCTTGCCGTCGTCCCCGGTGTAGTCGATCTGGTCGCCGAACACCTGGCGCTTCCAGCCCTTGGGGACGAACAGCGTGAAGCCCTCCGGGTCCGTGACCTTCTCCCACCCGGCCGGCGGGGTGGCGGCCTTCTGGCCGGTCTCGCCGTTCTCGCCCGTCTGGCCGGTCTGGCCCGTCTGGCCGGTCTGGCCGCCGGTGGCACTCGCGTTCTTGTCGGAGCCGCCGCCCTTGTCCGCGTCCCCGTCGTCGCCGGTGAACTTCAGCAGCCCGAACACCGCGCCGCCGCCGAGCAGCGCCGCGACCAGGGCCACCGCGGCGGCCCGCCGCAGCCGGCCCGGCGGGCGCACGGCGGGGGCCGTGGGCCGCTCGGGCAGGGCGGTGGCCGGGGCAGGGGCGGGCGCGGGGGCGGGCTCCGGCGCCGGGGGCACGGCCGCCTGCGCGGAGGCCCGCTCCTCGTCGCTCACCGCGCGCGTGGGCACGTACGCCTGGGCCGCCTTCGGCTCGCGGCCCTCCATCGCCTCCAGCAGCATCCGCTCGGCCTCCGCCGCCGAAGGGCGCTCGGCCGGGTCCTTGCGCAGCAGCGCGGTGATGACCGGGCCCAGGGGGCCGGACTGGCGCGGGACGGGCGGCTCGTCGTTCACCACCGCCTGGAGGCTGGAGATGGGCGACGTACGGCGGAAGGGCGAGCGCGCCTCGACGGCCGTGTACAGGGTGGCGCCCAGCGACCACAGGTCGGAGGACGGGTCGGGGGCGCCGCCCGTGACCCGCTCCGGGGCCAGGTAGTCGATGGACCCGACGAGTTCACCCGTCCGCGTGATCGACGAGTCGCCCTCGATCGCCGCGATCCCGAAGTCCGTCAGCAGCACCCGGCCGTCCTTGGCCAGCAGCACGTTGCCCGGCTTGACGTCCCGGTGCATCACGCCGACCGCGTGCGCCGCGCGCAGCGCGCCCAGCACGTGCAGGCCGATCCGGGCCGCTTCGCGGGGCTCGATCCGCCCGGCCGCCTTCGCGGCCTCCGCGAGGGAGGGGCCGTCGATGTGCTCCATGACGATCCACGGCCGGTCGTCGTGCTCCAGCACGTCGTGGACGGTGACGACCGCCGGGTGCTGGATCCGGGCCGCCGCCCGGGCCTCCTTCTGCGTACGGGCGTGCATGACCTCCCGGTCGGCCTGCGAGACGTACAGCCCCGCCGTCAGCTCCTTGACCGCGACCGTCCGGTGCAGCAGCTCGTCGTGCGCGCGCCACACCTTGCCCATGCCACCGCTGCCGATGGGCTCCACGAGCCGGTACCGGCCCGCCAGCACCGCACCCGCGCCTGTCTGCTGTTCCACGAATTCCCGCCGCTCTGTGCACTCCACGCCAGATTACGGAGCCCACGGGCACTGCCGGAACCGAGCGGGGCCCGTAAGCCGGCACTGTGACGCAATCGCCGTACTGATCGCCCGTCAGCCCCCGGATTTGTAACTCGCCGTCGCCTTCTCGAAGACGTCGGTGACCTTGTCCTGGTTGTCCTCCGGTCCCGTCACCATCACGACGTGGTAGCTGCCGCCCAGCGCGACGACGAAGTTGCGGGCGAACAGGGACCGGCCCGCCGCGTCGATCCAGGTGTAGCGGCCCGTCACCCGCAACTGCTGGCCCACCTTGGTGGACTTCACGTCCCCGCCGGAGGCCCAGGTGGAGTTGCGGTACGGGGCCAGCTCGGGCTCCTTGTCCTTCTGGTAGCCCAGCGGATCCGGACTCCCGCCCTCCACCCGGTCCCGGCCCGGTACGACGATCAGGGTGAACTGGCCCTGGGTATAGCGCACCTGCCCGGCCTCGTTGATGGACTGCCGCTCCCAGCCGTTGGGCACCGCGATGCTGAAGTGCGCCGGGTCCTGCTGGACGGTGTACCCCTCCGGCGCGGGCGCGTCGCCCTGCGGGGCGGGCTTCGACTCCGGGGCTCCGCTCGGGGCCGGGCCGGGGGTCTGCGCGGGCTTGGACGCCGGGCCCTGCTGGGGGCTGCCCGGGCCGGAGGCGGAGGCCGCCGGGCTCTGGGCGGCGGTGGGCTGCTGCCCGGCGTCCGTCGCGCGCGGCATGAAGAGCACCGCGTACGCCACCCCGCCCACGAGCAGGGCCATGACGCCGCCCAGCAGGAGGCGGCCGAGGGAGCGCGGCTTGCGGGGGGCCGCGGGGTTGCGGTGGCGCCCGTGCAGGTCGCCCCGGCGGCGCGGGACGGGCAGCCGGGCCGGGTCCGGCTCCGGCAGCGGGAGCCCGGCGAAGTCCCCGTCGGGCTCGGGGGCGGAGCGGACCAGCGAGCGCAGCCAGCCGCGGAGCTCCTCGAAGTCGGGCCGCTCGGCGGGGTCCTGGCGCAGCAGGGACTCCACGACGGGGCGCAGCGGGCCGCAGTCCTCGGCGAAGGCGGGCGGCTCGGCGCAGACCATCTCGACGAGCTCGGCGACGCTGTCCTCGGGGTACGGGGCGTGCCCCTGGACGGCGCGGTACAGCAGGGCCCCGAGGGCCCAGAGGTCGGCGGCGGGGCCGACGGGCGCGGCCAGCTGCCAGTTGCCGTGGACGGGGCCGGCGGCCTGCTCGGGGGCCCAGCGCTCGGTGAGGGGGCCGACGACGGCCATCCGGGTCTGGCGGGCGCGCTCGGCGTCGAGGCCGGTGCGGGGACCGCCCCAGGCGCCGCCGGCTTCGCGCGGGCGGGCTTCGGGGGCCGGGAACGGGCGCGGGGCCGGGCGGGGGGCCGGCACCGGGGTGCGGGCGGGCGCCGGGGGCGCGGGCGGCTCGGCCTGGCGGTAGCCCTGTGGGAGGGCGAGCTGCGCGGGCAGCGCGGGCCGGGCCGGCTCGACGGGCGGGCCGGGCCGCGGCGGCTCCGGCTCCGGTCCGGGCCGCTGCCGAGGCGGCTCCGGACGCTCCGGCGGCTGGGGCTGCGTCGGCCGCTCCGGCTGCTCCGGCGCGGGCTGCGGCTCCGGCGGCTGCGGCTGCGGATGCGGCTCCGGCGGCTGCGGCTGCGGGTCGGGGCCGGCCTGGCGGCGCGGGCCCACCCCGTGCCAGGGCGTGGCGGCGGCGGTGTCCGGCCCCCCGTACGGGTACGCGTACTCCTGCGGCAGGTTGGCCCCGGTCGGCGGCAGCACCGGCACCACCACCGGGCCGCGCTCGCCGCGCTGCCGCGCCACCTCGGCCGTCGCGGCCCGGGTCCCCGCCCGGTACGCGGCGATGGTCCCGGCGCGGGCGGCCGCCTCGGCGGCGGCCGGGTCCTGCCCGGCCGGTGCGGTCCGCGCGGGCGGCCCGTCCTGCCGGGGCGCCGGCGGCGGGACGGGCCGGGACGGCTCGGGCTCCGGCTCCGGCTCCGGCTCCGGCGTGATGTGGTCCGTGTAGCGCGGCCCGGTGTCGTAGCCCGGCGCCACGAGCGGCGCGTACCGGGGCTCCTCGTCCCGGACCTCCGCCGGCGCGGGGCCCGGGGGCGCCGGGGTGCCCCAGGCTCCGTCCGCGTCCCCGCCGGGCTCCCCGGTGTCCGGCGGCGGCACCGGGTCGTACCCGCACAGGGCCTCCTCGGCGGCGCCGGCCGCCAGGCCCGTCAGGACGACCCGTCCGTCCTCGCATATCAGCACGGTCCGGGCCGTGATGTTGCGGTGCGTCCAGCCGTGGGCGTGCAGCACCCGCAGCGCGGTCAGCACGTCGGAGGCGACCTCCGCCGCCCGGTACGGGTTCAGCGGTTCGTCGGCGATCAGCGCGGCCAGCGGCCTGGCGGGGACGAGTTCGCTCACTATCCACAGCGAGCCGTCCTCCTCGAACACGTCGAAGACCTGGTCGAGGCGGGGGTGGTCCGGCACGGAGGCGGCCGCCTGCGCGGCGGCGATGGCCCGCCGGACGGCGGGGAGTTCCCCGGCGGCCACGGTGTGCGCCGGGGTGCCGTCGAGCAGCTCCGCGTCCACCACCTCGGGCAACGGCACCTGGCAGACGAGGACTTCCTGCCCACTGCGCGTGTCGAAGGCGCGGGTCTCTATCAGCTCGTACTCGTCGGACGGCGGAATCGGCAGACGGTAGCGGCCGGACAGGATCCGGCCGGCGTAGTCCTCCACATCGCCTCCCCCGAGTGCGGTCCCCCATGGCCCGCTGGACACGATACGTCGCCGGGGGCGCCCGCGTCCCGGGCTTGCGAGGGCCGTCAGCCCAACTGCTGGAAGGTCTGGAACGCGGTGTTGCGCAGCTGCGTGCATTCGGGGCCGTCCCACTGGTCGGCGGCGCAGCTGATCATGATGGCGTAACCGTGCGTGGCGTCCGTCTTGAAGCCCCGGTCCAGGACGCGGACCCGCACCCCCTGCTGCTCCCGCTCGAACTCCCAGTCCGCGACGGTCGGGTAGCCCCGGTACTCCACGGTGTCCAGGCGGATCTGGCGGTAGCCCTTGCTGCTGCTCGCGACGGCGGGGGCGAGCTTGGCCCAGGCCAGGCGGGCGTCGTTGCCCGGGCTGTTGGTGTAGTCGACCTGGATCCTCGGGAAGCCGCCGTCGCGGCTGTATATCGCGCCGGAGTTCTCACCGGCGGTGTCGGTCTGGCGGAAGCCCTCGGGCATCGCCATGGAGAAGTGGTACCGCAGGTCGGTCACGGTGGTGAAACCGGCCGGGAGTCCGGCGCCGGGGCCGCCCGGGCTGGCTCCCTGCCCCTGACCCTGACCCTGGCTCTGCCCTTGCCCCTGACCCTGGCCCTGGCCCTGGTCGGTGGCGCCCGGAGTGCCGCTGGGCGCGGGCGTGCCGGGGGTGCCGCTCGGGGTCGCGCCGGCCGAGGAACCGGCGGACGCGGCCGGCGCGTTGCCGGCGGAGCCGCCCGGCGAGGGGCTGCCGGACACGGCCGGAACGCCGCCGCCCTTGCCCTCGTTCTTGCGGCCGTCGGACTTGTCGCCGCCCTTGACCATGTAGGCGATGAGCGAGCCGACCACGGCGAGGACGACGACCACGGCGGCTATGGCCAGCACGATGGTGCGGCGCGGCACCACGTCGGTGATCGAGGCCCCGGCCTGCGCGGGCCGGGCCGGCGGGGCCTCGGCCGCGGCGGCGGTGGCCGCGGCCTGGGCGGCGGCGGCCTTGCGGGCGGCCTTCAGCGCGGCACGGGTGCGCTCGCGCTGTTCCCGCTCACGGCGCTCGCGTTCCTTCTTCGCCGCCTTCTCGGCCGCCGCGTCGGCCTTGGTGAGGGAGATCGGCCGGGTCTCCTCGACCGGCGGGAGCGGATCGGGCTGCGCGGGGACGGCGGGCTCGGGGGCGTTGACCACGGCGGTGAGCATCGTCCGCGCCTGCTCCTCGGCGAGGCGCCGGGCCGGGTCCTTGACCAGCAGTCCGTAGATGACCTCGGTCAGCTGCGGGCCGGCGTTCCGCGGCGGGTCCACGGGCTCGGTCATCACGGCGGTGAGGGTGGCGAGCGCGTTGCCCTTGTCGTACGGGGGCACGCCCTCGACGGCCGCGTACAGCAGACCGCCGAGGGACCACATGTCGGCGGGCGGGCCGGGCTTCTGGCCGCGGGCGCGCTCCGGGGAGATGTAGGAAGGGGCGCCGACGAGCATGCCGGTGGAGGTGATGGAGGGGTCACCCTCCACCTGCGCGATGCCGAAGTCGGTGAGCACGACGCGGCCGGAAGCGGCGATGAGCACGTTGGACGGCTTCACGTCACGGTGCAGGATCCCCTGGCGGTGCGCGGCGCGGAGCACGTCGAGCACGGCCAGGCCGACCTCGGCCGCGCGCTGGGGGGTCAGCGGGCCGTTCTCCCGGATGAACTCGGCGAGCGAGGGGCCCTCGATGAGCTCCATGACGATCCAGGGGCGGGCGTCCTCGTCGACGACGTCGAAGACGGTGACGGCGCCTTCGCTGCGGATGCGCGCGATGGCCTTGGCCTCGCGGAGCGTCCGGGTGATGAGGCGGCGCTTCTCGTCCTCGTCGACGCCGTTGCCGAAGCGGAGTTCCTTGACGGCGACGGTCCGGCCGAGGACCTCGTCCTCGGCGCGCCATACGGTGCCCATGCCGCCCTTGCCGAGCACGGCGCCCAGCCGGTACCGCCCGGCCAGCAGCCGCCCTTCGCGCCGCGCGTCCTCGGCGGCCTCCTCGGCGTCGCCCTCGCCACCGGCGGGCGCGGCCTTCGCCGGGGCGCCGGCGGGCGCGACGGCACCCGCCGCCGGCTCGTCCGCCGCCTGCGCGGCCCCGGCCGCGTCCGCACCGGCCTTGGCGGACACCGGCTTCTCCACCGACACCTTCGCGGGCACGTCCTTCGCCGCAGCCGCCTTGCCGGGCGCGTCCTTCGCCGGCACGTCCTTCACGGGCGCGTCCTTCACGGACTCACCCTTCGCCTCAGCCACCTTGCCGGGCTCACCCTCGCCGGGCTCACCCTTCGCGGGCGCGTCCTTCACGGGCGCGTCCTTCGCCGAAGCGCCCCCTGCCACGGCCGCCTTCGCGGGAGCGGCCTTGCCGGGCTCACCCTTCGCGGGAGCGGCCTTGGCGGGAGCGTCCTTCCTGGGTTCCGTCGCCGGTTCCGCGTCCTCGGCGGGCCCGGCCGCCTTCGACACCGACGCCTCCGCGGCGGCATCGGACCCGGCGGTGTCCTCGGGTTCCGCTTCGGCGTCGGTGGCCTTCTCCGCGTCAGAACGCGGCTCCGTCACGGACGCAGGCTCGCTCCCGGCCGTGCCGGAGCGCGGCCGGGGCACAGCGGCGGGCTCCGCAGCGGCGGCGGAACCGGCAGCCCCGGCCCCGCCGTCCGGCTTCGCCGCAGGCGCCCCGGCAGACGACTCGGTGTGCTCCGGCTTCGACATGCGTCCCCTCTGCGATCGTGCAGCCTGCCCCGGCTGCCTCGGCAGCCGCCGGGGGGCACGGTAATCCACCCCGGCAGAAACCTCATTGTTGCTCACTCCGCATCCGACGGGAGCCCCGGGGCCGCCGGTTCCCCCTCCTGTATCTCGGAGTTACAACGGGACGATGTCGGGCGCCCCCAGCCGCGCCGCGTCCGCCGTCTGGTCGTCCGGCTGGCGCTGCGATTCCCGCTCCGCCTGTACCCGCTTCTCGTAGTGCTCGATCTCCTTCTCGATCTGCTGCTTGTCCCAGCCCAGCACCGGAGCCATCAATTCCGCGCACTGGCGGGCCGATCGCGTCCCCCGGTCGAAGGTCTCGATGGAGATCCGCGTCCGCCGCGTCAGGACGTCGTCCAGGTGCCGGGCCCCCTCGTGCGAGGCGGCGTAGACGATTTCCGCCCGCAGGTAGTCCTCCGCGCCGGTCACCGGCTCCCCCAGGGCCGGGTCGGCCGCGATCAGGTCGAGCAGTTCCTCCGACAGCGATCCGTACCGGTTCAACAGGTGTTCCACCCGCGCCACATGGAGTCCCGTCCGCGCCGCGATCCGGGCGCGGCCGTTCCACAGGGCGCGGTAGCCCTCGGCGCCCACCAGCGGCACGTCCTCCGTCACGCACGCCGCGACCCGCTGGTCCAGCCCGTGCACCGCCTCGTCCACCGCGTCCTTCGCCATGACCCGGTACGTCGTGTACTTGCCTCCCGCCACCACCACCAGCCCCGGCACCGGGTGGGCCACGGTGTGCTCGCGCGAGAGCTTGCTCGTCGCGTCCGACTCCCCGGCCAGCAGCGGCCGCAGGCCCGCGTACACGCCCTGGACGTCGTCCCGCGTGAGGGGCACCGCCAGCACCGAGTTCACGTGCTCCAGCAGGTAGTCGATGTCCGCGCTCGACGCCGCCGGGTGCGCCTTGTCCAGGTCCCAGTCCGTGTCGGTGGTCCCGACGATCCAGTGCCGGCCCCACGGGATCACGAACAGCACCGACTTCTCGGTCCGCAGGATCAGTCCGGTGCTGGAGTGGATCCGGTCCTTGGGGACGACCAGGTGGATCCCCTTCGACGCCCGTACGTGGAACTGCCCGCGCTCCCCGATCAGCGCCTGGGTGTCGTCCGTCCACACACCGGTGGCGTTCACGATCTGTTTGGCGCGGATCTCGTACTCGCCGCCGCCCTCGACGTCGCGCACCTTCGCCCCGACCACCCGCTCGCCCTCGCGCAGGAAGCCGACCACCCTCGCCCGGTTGGCGCAGTGCGCCCCGTACGCGGCGGCCGTCCGGACCAGCGTGGTGACGTAGCGCGCGTCGTCCATCTGGGCGTCGTAGTACTGCAGGGCGCCCACCAGCGCGTCCTTGCGGAGCGCCGGGGCGATGCGCAGGGCGCGCTTGCGCGAGAGGTGGCGGTGGGTGGGCAGTCCGCGCCCGTGCCCGCTGGAGACGGACATCGCGTCGTACAGGGCCACGCCCGAGCCCGCGTAGAACCGCTCCCAGCCCTTGTGCTGGAGCGGGTACAGGAAGGGCACCGGTTTCACGAGGTGCGGGGCGAGCCGCTCCAGCAGCAGCCCGCGTTCTTTCAGCGCCTCCCGTACGAGGGCGAAGTCGAGCATCTCCAGGTAGCGCAGGCCGCCGTGGATCAGCTTGCTCGACCGGCTGGAGGTCCCGGAGGCCCAGTCACGGGCCTCCACCAGACCTGTCGACAGGCCTCTGGTCACGGCGTCGAGCGCGGTGCCCGCGCCGACCACCCCCGCGCCGACGACCAGGACGTCCACTTCCCGCTCGGCCATCCGGGCGAGCGCCTCCGCGCGCTGCGCCGGTCCCAGTGTCGCTGTCCTCACGGCTGCCTCCCGTTGGTGCGGGCCGTACCCGCTCGGTGCGGGTGATCCCGCTCACATCCCCCGCTTCCTGATTCTGACCGGCCGCACCGACATCAGCCACCGCCTGTGGACAACACAACGGCAACCACCACCCCACAATGCGACATATCTGTCATATATACGCCTAGTCTGACATTGCGCCAGCTCCAGAGGTCCACAGGACTTGCGCGCACCGCCCCCTCATGCATGCCAGGGAAGGGAAGGGACGGCCCCCCATGCCCGCAGATCTCGCCGTCATCGGCCTCGGCCACCTCGGCCTCCCCCTCGCCCAGGCGGCCGTCGCCGCCGGAATCGAGACCGTCGGCTACGACAGCGGCCCCGCCACGGACAGCACCCTCACAGCCGCCGAGATCCGCCGCATGTCGGCCGCCGGATTCCGGGTCACCACCAACCCCGCCGAACTCGGCCGGGTCCGCACCGCCGTCATCTGCGCCCCCACCCAGCTCGGCGCCGACCGCGCGCTCGACCTCGGGGCCGTCGGCGAGGCCGGCCGCACCCTCGCCGCCCGGCTGCGCCCGCACACCACCGTCATCCTGGAGTCCGCCGCCCACCCCGGCGTCACCGAGGACTACCTGCGGCCCATCCTCGAAGAGGGCTCCGGGCTGCGGGCCGGCCGGGACTTCCACCTGGCCTACTCCCCCAGCCGCCTCGACCCCGGCAACCGGACGCACACCATCTCCAACACCCCCAAGGTGATCGGCGGCCTCACCCCCGCCTGCACCGAATCCGCGCACGCCTTCTACGCCCGCCTCACCGAGAAGGTCGTCCGCGCCCGCGGCCTGCGCGAGGCCGAGACCGTACAGCTGCTGGAGACCAACTACCGCCACGTCAACATCGCCCTGATGAACGAGATGGCCGTGCTCTGCCACGACCTCGGCGTCGACCTCTGGGACGTCATCCGCTGCGCCGAGACCAAGCCCTACGGCTTCCAGGCCTTCCGCCCCGGCCCCGGAGTCGGCGGCCACGGCGTCCCCCTCGACCCCAACTACCTCCCCCACACCACCCGCACCCCCGGCCACCCGCTGCGCATGGTCGGTCTGGCGCAGGAGATCAACAACCGGATGCCGCAGTACGTCATCCAGCGCTGCGCCACCCTGCTGAACGAACACGGCAAGTCCGCGCGCGGCGCCCGCGTCCTCCTCCTGGGCGTCACCTACAAGCCCGACCTCGCCGACCAGGAGGGCTCACCGGCCGGCGAGATCGCCAGCCGGCTCCTCGACCTCGGGGCGCTGATCAGCTACCACGACCCGTACATCGCGGGCTGGCGGGTCCGCGACCAGCCCGTGCCGCGCGCCGACTCGCTCTACGAGGCCGCCGCGAACGCCGACCTGACGATCCTGCTCCAGCACCACCGCACGTACGACATGCAGGGCCTGGCGGTGAAGGCCCAGCTCCTCCTCGACACCCGCGGCGCGAGCCCGGCCGGCGCGGCCCACCGCCTCTGACGGACCCCACCGGCCCGGCCACGGCCCCGGCCACGGGCCGGGCCGGGCAGGGCAGGCTCCGGTTCCGGTTCCGGTTCGGCTTCGATCATCCGACCGAAATCCCCTCCTGGAATGCCGGGGTCCCCTGTTAGCCTGCGGCGTCACTTATCTCGCACTTACGCCTGACGGGCACCCGTGCGTCCGAATCCCTGGGGGGGATTTCCCGTATGAGCCAGAACTTCCAGCCGCCCGCACCCTCCTCCTCCACCGAGGTCCCCGCCCCGGCCCCGGCCCGCGGCGGCAACGTCGCCCTCGGTGTGGTCGCCGCGGTCGTGGCGGCGCTGGCCTCGGCGGCCGCGTACGGCGGCATCATGAACGCCATCGACCGCGAGATCGGGTACGCGGCCGCGGGCGTCGGCCTGCTGGTGGGTCTGGCCGCCGGCAAGATCGGCGGTCGCAACCCGGTCCTCCCGGTGGTGTCCGCCCTGCTCTCCCTCGGCGCCGTGTACCTCGGCCAGCTCTTCTTCATCACGCTCGCGATGGCCGACTTCGGCAACATGGGCGCACTCGACGTCCTCGACAAGATCGGCGTCACCGGCCTGAACGACGTCTGGAAGGAGGGCATGGACTTCATGACCCTCGTCTTCCTCGGCATCGGCGGCTTCGTCGCCTTCGGCGCCGCCAAGAAGGTCGGCGACTGACCGGACGCCCCGCGCACGCCGGAGGGCCGGCACCCCGAGCGGGGTGCCGGCCCTCCGGCGTGCGTACGACAGGGTCAGCGGCTGTGCTGCGAGTCCGCGACCGTGACCTCGACCCGCTGGAACTCCTTGAGCTCGCTGTAGCCGGTGGTGGCCATCGAGCGGCGCAGCGCGCCGAAGAGGTTCATCGAGCCGTCGGGGCTGTGCGACGGGCCGGTGAGGATCTCCTCGGTGGTGCCGACGGTGCCGAGGTCGACCTTCTTGCCGCGCGGCACGTCCTCGTGGACGGCCTCCATGCCCCAGTGGTTGCCCTTGCCGGGGGCGTCGGTGGCGCGGGCCAGCGGGGAGCCCATCATCACGGCGTCGGCACCGCAGGCCACGGCCTTCGGGATGTCGCCGGACCAGCCCACGCCGCCGTCGGCGATGACGTGGACGTAACGGCCGCCGGACTCGTCCATGTAGTCGCGGCGGGCCGCGGCCACGTCGGCGACGGCGGTGGCCATCGGGACCTGGATGCCGAGGACGTTGCGCGTGGTGTGCGCGGCGCCGCCGCCGAAGCCGACGAGGACGCCCGCGGCGCCGGTGCGCATCAGGTGCAGGGCCGCCGTGTAGGTGGCGCAGCCGCCGACGATGACCGGGACGTCGAGCTCGTAGATGAACTGCTTGAGGTTCAGCGGCTCGGCGGCGCCGGAGACGTGCTCGGCCGACACGGTGGTGCCGCGGATCACGAAGATGTCCACGCCCGCCTCGACGACGGCCTTGGAGAACTGGGCGGTGCGCTGCGGGGAGAGCGCGGCGGCGGTCACGACGCCGGAGTCGCGCACCTCCTTGATGCGCTGCCCGATCAGGTCGGCCTGGATCGGCGCGGCGTAGATCTCCTGGAGGCGGCGGGTGGCCGTCTCCTCGTCCAGCCCGGCGATCTCGTCGAGCAGCGGCTGCGGGTCCTCGTAGCGGGTCCACAGGCCTTCGAGGTTCAGCACGCCGAGGCCGCCGAGCTCGCCGATGCGGATCGCGGTCTTCGGGGAGACCACCGAGTCCATGGGGGCGGCCAGGAACGGGAGCTCGAAGCGGTACGCGTCGATCTGCCAGGCGATCGAGACCTCCTTCGGGTCCCGCGTACGCCGGCTGGGGACGATGGCGATGTCGTCGAAGGCGTACGCCCGGCGGCCGCGCTTGCCGCGCCCGATCTCGATCTCAGTCACGTGTGGTGGCCTTTCCTCTGGGTCTGCCCGTCCAGTATCCCCGAACGTCGGGTGACCGCGTTCCGGTGACCGCTGTACGGACGACCGGGGCACGCCCGAGGGGGCGGGCCCGTGCGGGCCCGCCCCCTCGGGCGGTCATCGTGTTCAGCTCATCCGGCTGTAGTTCGGTGCTTCCACCGTCATCTGGATGTCGTGCGGGTGGCTCTCCTTGAGGCCCGCCGAGGTGATGCGGACGAAGCGGCCCCGGTCCTGGAGCTCGGGGACGGTGCGGCCGCCGACGTAGAACATCGACTGGCGCAGGCCGCCGACCAGCTGGTGGACGACCGCGGAGAGCGGGCCGCGGTAGGGGACCTGGCCCTCGATGCCCTCGGGGATCAGCTTGTCGTCGCCGCCGACCCCTTCCTGGAAGTAGCGGTCCTTGGAGAAGGACTTGCGCTCGCCGCGGGACTGCATCGCGCCGAGCGAACCCATGCCGCGGTACGACTTGAACTGCTTGCCGTTGATGAAGAGCAGCTCGCCCGGGGACTCCTCGCAGCCCGCGAGCAGCGAGCCGAGCATCACCGTGTCGGCGCCCGCGACGAGGGCCTTGGCGATGTCGCCGGAGTACTGGAGGCCGCCGTCGCCGATGACGGGGATGCCCGCGGCCTTGGCGGCGAGGGAGGCCTCGTAGATGGCGGTGACCTGCGGGACGCCGATGCCGGCGACCACGCGGGTGGTGCAGATGGAGCCGGGGCCGACGCCGACCTTGATGCCGTCGCAGCCGGCGTCGATCAGGGCCTGGGCGCCGTCGCGGGTGGCGACGTTGCCGCCGATGACGTCGACGGAGGAGTTCGACTTGATCTTGGCGACCATGTCGCCGACCAGGCGGGAGTGGCCGTGGGCGGTGTCGACGACGATGAAGTCGGCGCCCGCCTCGATCAGCGCCTGGGCGCGCTCGTACGCGTCGCCGGCGACACCGACGGCGGCGCCGACCAGCAGGCGGCCGTCCTTGTCCTTGGCGGCGTTCGGGTACTTCTCGGCCTTGACGAAGTCCTTGACCGTGATGAGGCCCTTGAGGATGCCCGCGTCGTCGACCAGCGGCAGCTTCTCGATCTTGTGGCGGCGCAGCAGCTCCATGGCGTCCACGCCCGCGATGCCGACCTTGCCGGTGACCAGCGGCATCGGGGTCATGACCTCGCGCACCTGGCGGCTGCGGTCCGACTCGAAGGCCATGTCGCGGTTGGTGACGATGCCGAGCAGCTTGCCGGCGGGGTCGGTGACCGGGACGCCGGAGATGCGGAACTTGGCGCAGAGCTCGTCGGCCTCGCGCAGCGTCGCGTCCGGGTGGACCGTGATCGGGTCGGTGACCATGCCGGACTCGGAGCGCTTGACCAGGTCGACCTGGTTGGCCTGGTCGGCGATGGAGAGGTTGCGGTGCAGCACGCCGACGCCGCCCTGGCGGGCCATGGCGATGGCCATGCGGGACTCGGTGACCTTGTCCATGGCGGCGGACAGCAGCGGAACCTTCACCCGGACGTTGCGCGAGATGAGGGAGGAGGTGTCGATCTCGTCCGGAGCCATGTCCGACGCGCCCGGCAGCAGCAGCACGTCGTCATAGGTCAGTCCGAGCGTGGCGAATTTGTCGGGCACTCCGTCGGCGGTCATGACACCTTCCCAAATGGTCTTGCTCAGCGCGGATGTCCATGCTAACGGGATCCCGGCACGTCTCATTCCACGACCAAGATCAACCGAGATTTTCGTCGTTTCCTACGATGGAAATGCCGCGAAACGGAACGTGGACCTCCGGGGCGGCGGTCACTGTTCCGCGAGCGCGCGGAGCCGGCTGAGGGCCCGGTGCTGGGCCACCCGCACCGCGCCCGGGGACATGCCGAGCATCTGGCCGGTCTCCTCGGCGGTCAGCCCGACGGCCACCCGCAGGACGAGCAGCTCGCGCTGGTTCTCCGGCAGGTTCGCGAGGAGCTTCTTGGCCCAGGCCGCGTCACTGCTGAGCAGTGCGCGCTCCTCCGGGCCCAGCGAGTCGTCCGGCCGCTCCGGCATCTCGTCGGAGGGCACGGCCGTGCTCCCCGGGTGGCGCATGGCGGCCCGCTGGAGGTCGGCGACCTTGTGCGCGGCGATGGCGAAGACGAAGGCCTCGAAGGGCCGGCCCGTGTCCCGGTAGCGGGGCAGCGCCATCAGCACGGCGACGCAGACCTCCTGCGCGAGGTCCTCCACGAAGTGACGGGCGTCACCCGGGAGCCGCGACAGACGGGTACGGCAGTAGCGCAGGGCGAGGGGGTGCACGAAGGCCAGGAGGTCGTGCGTGGCCTGCTCGTCCCCCTCGACGGCACGGCGTACGAGCGCGCCGACGGCCCCGGCGTTGCCGCCTTTGGCGGCGCCGGTGGGGCCTGTGGCCGCTGGGGACCCCAGGGCCTCGTCGTCGCGCATCAATCCATGGTGCCTTGGCGCGGGAGCGTTCGCGGCACCGTGGTCCGTGTTGTGCATCGAAGCGTTATGAGCGGGTGCGCCGGAACTCGTCATTTGCGCCCTCCCCTCCGCTCGGCCCGAATCGTCGTCCCCGAGGACTCGACCTCTCCAAGAATGCGGCACACCATCAAGGATGCGGCATCGCGCCCGAAGCGACACGTCCCCCGGATTGTGCCCCGCCAATCCCCGGCGGAACACCGGGTGCGGCGGGACTTCCGCACCGGCGGCGCCGGCGGACGCCTGCCGCCCCGCCCGCCTCGTGGCGGACGGGACCGCGCCGGCCGCCGGCCGCCGGTGTCGCGGTCAGCGGACGAGACCCCAGCGGAAGCCGAGCGCCACGGCGTGCGCCCGGTCGGAGGCCCCGAGCTTCTTGAACAGCCGGCGGGCGTGCGTCTTGACCGTGTCCTCGGAGAGGAAGAGCTCGCGCCCGATCTCCGCGTTGGACCGGCCGTGGCTCATGCCCTCCAGCACCTGGATCTCGCGCGCGGTCAGGGTGGGGGCGGCCCCCATCTCGGCCGAGCGGAGCCGGCGCGGGGCCAGCCGCCAGGTGGGGTCGGCGAGCGCCTGGGTGACCGTGGCCCGCAGTTCGGCGCGCGAGGCGTCCTTGTGCAGGTACCCCCGGGCGCCGGCGGCGACCGCGAGGGCCACGCCGTCCAGGTCCTCGGCGACCGTCAGCATGATGATGCGGGCGCCCGGATCGGCGGACAGGAGCCGGCGGACCGTCTCGACACCGCCCAGGCCGGGCATCCGTACATCCATCAGAATCAGGTCGGAGCGGTCGGCGCCCCAGCGGCGGAGGACTTCCTCGCCGTTGGCAGCCGTCGTCACACGCTCGACGCCGGGCACGGTGGCAACCGCGCGACGGAGCGCCTCTCGGGCAAGCGGGGAGTCGTCGCAGACGAGGACGGAAGTCATGACCGCCCTCCGCAGCTGCTGATGCGCGTCACCTTGAGCCTCCAGGCTGGTACGTATCGTCACCTGTGCGGTCGATGCCCTCGGACACCTGTCCGGGAACCTCTCGTTTCAACCGCACTCGCTCTCTCAACGATGGTCACTCGAAAGAGTTACGGGTCGGACGGACACCTTCGGCACTCTACGTGAGGAAGCGATCACCGCGCCGGAGCCACGAGTCAGCCGTCCTCCATCTGGAGGTATGCCCTATTTGGCGGCTTTCCTTCCGTTTGCCATGTGTCTGAGGCTAGGGTCCCAATGAGTCATATTTACATCTACTAAGACAGTAGGTGTGGAGACATGGACCGTATCCGCGTAGTACCCGGCACCAAGAGGACTACCAATGGCAGATTTCTCCCGCCTCCCCGGACCGAACGCCGACCTCTGGGACTGGCAGCTGCTGGCCGCCTGCCGCGGAGTCGACAGCTCCCTCTTCTTCCACCCGGAAGGCGAGCGGGGCGCGGCCAGGAGTGCGCGCGAGGCCTCGGCTAAAGAGGTCTGCATGCGCTGCCCGGTGCGTTCGGAATGCGCCGCGCACGCACTCGCCGTCCGCGAGCCCTACGGGGTGTGGGGAGGGCTCACCGAGGACGAACGCGAGGAGCTGATGGGCCGCGCACGGCACCGGCTGATCCCCGCGTCCAGCACGATCGGCCCCGTCCCACCGCACTGACGGCCGGTCCGACCCGGACGGACACCCACCCGAAGGAACGTTCCCTCAGATCCGCGCGCGCTCCCGGGCGCGTCGCCACGGCTCAGGTGCGGGCCGTCACCCGTCCGGCCGTACGCCCCCGTACGGTCAGCGCGCGGCGGCCCGCACCAGCTCGCCCAGGGTCGCCGCCACCGCTGGTACGCGCGCCAGGTCCGGCAGCGTCAGCGCCACGACCTCCCGCTCCACGGCCGGCTCCACGGCCAGGGTGCTCACGCCCTTGGCCCGTACGGACTCCACCGCCAGCTCCGGCAGCACCGCCACCCCGAGGCCCGCCCCGACCAGCCCCACCACGGCCGGGTAGTCGTCGGTGGCGAAGTCGATGCGCGGGGTGAAGCCCGCCCCCTCGCACACCTCCACCAGGTGGCGGCGGCAGCGCGGACAGCCCGCGATCCAGGGCTCGCCGGCCAGCTCGGCCATGCCCACCCGCTCGGCACCCGCCAGCCGGTGCCCGTCGGGGACCAGCCCGACGAGCCGGTCGGTCAGCAGCGGGGTGACCACCAGGTCCTCCCACTCGGCCGCGCTCGCCGCCGCCGGGCCGTCCCCGCCGTAGCGGAAGGCCAGCGCCACGTCGCAGTCGCCCTCGCGCAGCATCTCCACCGAACGCGGCGGCTCCGCCTCGACGAGGGAGATACGGGTGCCCGGGTGCTCGGCGCGCATCGCCGCCAGCGCGGTCGGCACCAGGGTGGAGCTGCCGCTGGGGAAGGAGACGAGCCGGACCCGGCCCGCGCGCAGCCCGGCGATGGCCGCGACCTCCTCCTCGGCGGCCGTCAGGCCGGCCAGGATCCCGGCGGCGTGCCGCACCAGGGCCTCCCCCGCCTGCGTCAGCCGCATCTCCCGGCCGGTGCGCACCAGCAGCGGGGTGCCGGCCGACTGCTCCAGGGCCTTCATCTGCTGGGAGACGGCGGGCTGCGTGCAGCCGAGCTCGCGGGCGGCGGCGGAGAAGGAACCGGTCCCGGCGACAGCGCGCAGGATCCGGAGGTGGCGTGCCTCAATCACCCTTCGAGCATAAGACCGGCTTTGACGAAGGCGCCAACCCCCCAGTCGCCGCTTTGAGCGGGAGGGCCGGCGGAGCCGTGGCCGGGGCCCCGGGCGCGGCTGCCGGGGAACACGGGATCGCACGCGCGTACCCGCCATGACACGGGAGCCGGCCCGGGCGGCTATTTTGCGCACATGACGACTGCGCTGATCACTGGATCCACGGCGGGCATCGGCGCCGCCTTCGCCCGGCGGCTCGCTTCCCAGGGCCACAACCTCGTACTGGTGGCCCGCGACACCAAGCGGCTGGCCGAACAGGCCACCGAGCTGCACGACCGGCACGGCATCGAGGCCGAGGTACTGGCCGCCGACCTCTCCACCGAAGAGGGCATCGCGGCCGTCGAGACCCGCCTCGGCGACCGTACGCACCCGGTCGACCTGCTCGTGAACAACGCGGGCTTCGGCAACAAGGGCCGCTACCTCGAAGTCTCCATGGCCGACGAGCTGACCATGCTGAAGGTGCACATCGAGGCGGTGCTGCGGCTGACCTCGGCGGCGACGGAGTCGATGCGCTCGCGCGGGCGCGGCGGCGTCATCAACGTGGCCTCGGTGGCCGCCTTCGTGCCGCGCGGCACCTACGGCGCCAGCAAGGCCTGGGTCGTGCAGTTCACCCAGGGCGCGGCGCGGGACCTCGGCGGGTCCGGGGTGCGCCTGATGGCCCTGTGCCCCGGTTTCGTGCGGACCGAGTTCCACCAGCGGGCGGGCATGGGGACGGACAACATCCCGGGCTGGCTGTGGCTCGACGCGGACAAGCTGGTGGCCGCCGCGCTGGCCGACCTGGCGCGCGGCCGGACCGTCTCGATCCCGGACCCGCGCTACAAGGCGCTGATGGGCGTGGTGAAGCTGACGCCGCGGGGGCTGCTGGGCGGCGTGTCCTCCCGTACCGGGCGCAAGTACGGACCCCAGTGACCCACCGGTAAACGGAGCGAAAAGGTGAATCCTCCCTAAACTGGACATGTCCCATCCAGCACGGGAGCCCACCATGACATTCGTACAACTGGTTGATTACAGGACTCACCAGCCCGAGGCGATGAACGACCTGCTGGACAAGTACGTCGCGCAGAGCCAGGGCAAGCGCACGGTCACCCACAGCATCGTGGGCAAGGACCGCGAACAAACGGACCACTACGTGAACTTCGTCGAGTTCCCGTCGTACGAGGAGGCCATGAAGAACTCCAACCTCCCCGAGACGGACCGGATGTTCCACGAGATGGTGTCCCTGTGCGACGGCATGCCGACCTTCACCAACCTCGACATGGTCCGCGACGAGCACCTCAACACCCTGCTGGCGAACCGGATGTACGACGACATCGCAATGAAGGGCGAGATGTCCGTCATCGAGGAGATCTTCGCCCCGGACTACCACGACCACGACGTCTCCAACCCCGAGGACAAGCACGGCTACGCCGCGATCCGCGAGGACGTCGAGATGTGGCGCGCCGCCTTCGACTTCACCTTCACCCGTGACGCCCAGATGGCGCAGGACGACTACGTCACCACGCTGTGGACCTGGACCGGCACGCACAAGGGCGAGTTCATGGGAGTCGCCCCGACCGGCAAGACCTGCACGATGACCGGCACCACGGTCTTCCGATGTCAGGACGGCAAGATCAAGGAAGGCTGGTGGCACTACGACGCCATGGCCGTGATGCGGCAGCTGGGCATCATGAAGTGACGCCCGCCCGGGCGGCCCGGGCATGCGGCCCGGGCATGCGGCCCGGGCATGCGGGAAGGCCCCCGTCCCACCGTGTGAACGGCGGGACGGGGGCCTTCCGTCGAAGCGCGCGGACGCGTCAGTGGCTGTGGCCGTGACCGTGGCCGTGACCGGCGTCGGCCTCCTCCTCCGCCGGCTTCTCGACGACCAGGGTCTCGGTCGTGAGGAGCAGGGAGGCGATGGAGGCGGCGTTCTCCAGGGCGGAGCGGGTGACCTTGACCGGGTCGATGACGCCGGCCTTGACCAGGTCGCCGTACTCACCGGTGGCGGCGTTGAAGCCCTGGCCCTTGTCGAGCTCGGCGACCTTCGAGGTGATGACGTAGCCCTCGAGGCCGGCGTTCTCGGCGATCCAGCGCAGCGGCTCGACCGCGGCGCGGCGGACGACCGCGACACCCGTGCCCTCGTCGCCGGCCAGACCGAGGTTGTCCTCCAGGACCTTGACGGCGTGGACGAGCGCGGAGCCACCGCCGGAGACGATGCCCTCCTCGACCGCGGCGCGGGTCGCGGAGATGGCGTCCTCGAGACGGTGCTTCTTCTCCTTCAGCTCCACCTCGGTGGCGGCGCCGACCTTGATGACGCAGACGCCGCCGGCGAGCTTCGCCAGGCGCTCCTGCAGCTTCTCGCGGTCCCAGTCGGAGTCGGTGGACTCGATCTCGGCCTTGATCTGGTTGACGCGGCCCGCGACGTCAGCGGCGTTGCCGCCACCGTCGACGATGGTCGTGTCGTCCTTGGAGATGGTCACGCGGCGCGCGGAACCGAGGACGTCCAGACCGGCCTGGTCGAGCTTGAGGCCGACCTCTTCGGCGATGACGGTGGCACCGGTGAGGGTGGCCATGTCCTGGAGCATCGCCTTGCGACGGTCACCGAAGCCCGGGGCCTTGACGGCGACCGCGTTGAAGGTGCCGCGGATCTTGTTGACGACGAGGGTGGAGAGGGCCTCGCCCTCGACGTCCTCGGCGATGATCAGGAGCGGCTTCGAGCCACCGGCCTGGATGACCTTCTCCAGCAGCGGCAGGAGGTCCTGGATGGAGGAGATCTTGCCCTGGTTGATCAGGATGTACGGGTCGTCGAGGACGGCCTCCATACGCTCCTGGTCGGTGACCATGTAGGGGGACAGGTAGCCCTTGTCGAAGGCCATGCCCTCGGTGAACTCGAGCTCCAGGCCGAAGGCGTTGGACTCCTCGACGGTGATGACACCGTCCTTGCCGACCTTGTCCATCGCCTCGGCGATGAGCTCGCCGACCTGGGCGTCCTGCGCGGAGAGCGCGGCCACGGCGGCGATGTCGGACTTGTCCTCGATCGGGCGGGCGGTCGCGAGGAGGTCCTCGGACACGGCCTTGACCGCGGCGTCGATGCCCTTCTTCAGGGCGGCCGGGGAGGCGCCGGCGGCGACGTTGCGCAGACCCTCACGGACGAGCGCCTGGGCCAGCACGGTGGCGGTGGTGGTGCCGTCACCCGCGATGTCGTTGGTCTTGGTCGCCACCTCCTTCACCAGCTGCGCGCCGAGGTTCTCGTACGGGTCGTCCAGCTCGACCTCGCGGGCGATGGTGACACCGTCGTTGGTGATGGTGGGGGCGCCGAACTTCTTGTCGATGACGACGTTGCGGCCCTTGGGGCCGATCGTCACCTTGACCGTGTCGGCAAGCTTGTTGACGCCGCGCTCGAGGGCGCGACGGGCGTCCTCGTCGAACTTCAGGATCTTCGCCATGGGAGCGGTTCAGCCCTCTCGAAAACTAGGTTTAACGAACCGCGCCCCTCGCCGCCCGGCAATCAGCGGGGTGACCAGGGGCGCAGCTCAAGCAAACTTCTTGAAGCGAATTACTTCTCGACGATCGCGAGCACGTCGCGGGCCGAGAGGACGAGGTACTCCTCGCCGCTGTACTTCACTTCGGTGCCGCCGTACTTGCTGTACAGCACGATGTCGCCGACGCTGACGTCCAGCGGGAGACGCTGGCCGTCCTCGAAGCGGCCCGGGCCGACCGCGAGGACGACGCCCTCCTGGGGCTTCTCCTTCGCGGTGTCCGGGATGACCAGGCCGGAGGCCGTGGTCTGCTCGGCGTCGAGCGGCTGGACCACGATGCGGTCCTCAAGCGGCTTGATGGCAACCTTGGAGCTGGCGGTCGTCACGATCCGACCTCCCCCTTCGGAGATCCGGGGTTAACTGTCTGAGGTGGCGACCAGGTCGATCCGTCGTCGCGGGTGCCGGACCTGCCTGTCGCTGTGTTGGCACTCACCGGGGGCGAGTGCCAGGTGCGAGACTATTCCGGCGATTAGCACTCGGTCAAGCGGAGTGCCAACACGGTCCGCCGGTTCCACGTATTCCGGCCGCCGAACCCCCCGTTCGGCTGAACCCCGACCCGGCCGGCACTGCCCCGCCGGGCGCCGGGGCCCGGGGATCCGCTGCCCGGTATGTGAGGCTTGGGGGGTGCGCATCCTCGTGGTCGAAGACGAAGAGAACCTGGCCGAATCCCTCCGTCAGGGCCTGTCCGCCGAAGGCCACCGCGTCGAGGTCGCCCACGACGGCCACCGCGGCCTCGAACTGGCCCTCACCGGCGGCCCGTACGACGTCGTCGTCCTCGACCGGATGCTCCCCGGCACCGACGGCACCGGGATATGCGCCCGGATGCGCGCCCACGGCGACCCCACCCCCGTCCTGATGCTGACCGCCCGCGACGGCGAGTACGACGAGGCCGAGGGCCTCGACGCCGGCGCCGACGACTACCTCACCAAGCCCTTCTCCTCCGTGGTCCTGGCCGCCCGCCTGCGCGCCCTCGTCCGCCGCGCGGCCGCCCCCGAACCCCCCGTGCTCCGGGCCGGGGACCTCTTTCTCGACCCTCCGGGCCGTCGCTGCCGCCGCGGCACGCACGACATCGAACTCACCGCCCGCGAGCTGGGCGTCCTCGCCTGCCTGATGCGCCGGCCCGGCACGGCGGTCCCCAAGCAGGACGTCCTCGACGAGGTGTGGGACTCCCCGCACGGCATCGACCCGAACATCGTCGAGGTCTACGTCTCCTCCCTGCGCAGGAAGATCGACGCCCCCTTCGGCCGCCGCTCCATCCTCACCGTCCACGGCACCGGCTACCGGATGGCGCCCGACGGTGGGTAGCGGGAGCCCGCGCGTCGGCGGCCCGCGCGTCGCAGGTCCGCGCGTCGGCGGTCTCCGGGCGCGGACCGCCCTTGCCGCCGCCCTCGCGATGGCCGCGGTCCTCGCCGCCGGCGGGCTGTGGCTGTACACCCTCATGCGCGCCAACCTCCTCGACAACACCACCGGCCGCACCGAGCTCGCCGCGCGCAAGGTCGCCGCCCAGCTCGACACCCGGACCCTCCCGCCCGGCGGCCGGCTGCCCGCGCCCGAGGGCGGGGTGGACCTGGTCCTCGTACGGGACGCCCGGGGCCGCGAGGTCGCCAGCACCGCCGCCGGAGCGCCCAAGGACCCGCCGCGCCTCGACGGGCTCCGCCCCGGGCCCGGCCAGGACTCCCGCTCGGCCGTACTGCCGCCCGCCCGCCCCGGCGCGCAGCGGCACGTGGTCGTCGCGGTCGAGGCCCCCGGCCCGCCGGACGCGCACGACCCGCACACCGTGTACGCGGTGACCGTGCTCGGCGACGTCGACGACGCCACCCGCGCCGTCGCCACCGGCCTCCTCCTCGGCGCTCCCCCGCTGACCGCCTTCGCGGCGGCCCTCGCCTGGTGGGCCACCGGGCGCGCGCTGCGCCCCGTCACCGCGATCCGCACCGGGCTCGCCGCCGTCACCGCGAGCGAGCTCGGCCGGCGCGTGCCCGACCCCGGCGGCGCCGACGAGATCGGCCTGCTGGCGCGCACCGTCAACGACACCCTCGACCGGCTGGAGCGCTCGGACGCCCGGCAGCGCCAGTTCACCGCCGACGCCTCGCACGAGCTGCGCAACCCCCTGGCCGCGGTGCGCTCCCGGCTGGAGGTGGCCCTCGCCATGCCGCGCCCCGACCGGGCGTCGGTCGCCGCCGCGCTGACCGACACCGAGCGGCTCCAGCGGATCGCCGCCGACCTCCTCCTGCTGGCCCGCCTCGACGGCGGACCCGCGCCGCGCCCCGAGCCGGTGGACCTGGCGCTGCTGGCGGCGGAGGACGCGGCGCGCCGGCCCGCGCCCCGGGTGCCGCTGCGGCTGGAGGCGCCCGCGCCCGTACCGGCGTACGGGGATCCGGCGCGGCTGGAGCGGGCCCTCGCCAACCTGGTGGACAACGCCCTGCGGTACGCGGACGCCGAGGTGGTGGTGCGGGCGGCCGCGCGGGACGGCTGGGCGGTGCTGGAGGTCGCCGACGACGGCCCGGGGATCCCGCGGGCGGACCGGGACCGGGTCTTCGAGCGGTTCGTACGGCTCGACGCGGACCGGGGCCGGGCCGGCGGCGGCACCGGGCTGGGGCTGGCCATCACCCGCGAGATCGCCCGGGCGCACGGGGGCGGCGTACGCGCCCTGGCGGGAGCCGGGGGGCGGGGCGCGCGGCTGGAGCTGCGGATCCCGTCGGGGCGGGGCGGCCGCTGACCGGGGTCGGGTTTCAGGATTCCTTCAGCGCCGCTGCGTCAGGATCGGGCGGTATGAGTGCGCGACGGAGGAAGACCACCGGCCACCGCAGGCCCTCCCGGCGCCGGCGGCTCGGGCGCACGCTGCTGCTCACGGGCTGCGCCCTGGCGGTGATGGCGGGCGGCGGCATCTGGTACGCCTACCACGACCTGGCCGCCGGCATCGGCAGCTCCAAGGCCCTGGACGGCGCCGAGAAGTCCGCCCACGGCGATGTGAACATCCTGCTGCTCGGGCTGGACAGCCGCCGCGACCAGAACGGCGAGCCGCTGCCGGAGCAGGTCCTCGACAAGCTGCACGCCGGCGGTTCGGACATCGGCGGCTACAACGCGAACACCATGATCCTGCTGCACGTACCGGGCGACGGCGGCGAGGCGAAGGCCTTCTCGATACCGCGCGACGACTTCGTGCAGATGGCGGGAGAGACCCCGGGCCACAAGGACAAGATCAAAAAGGCGTACGGGCTGGCGAAGGCGGCGAAGGAGGAGCAGCTCTCCCGGCAAGGGGTCAAGGACCGCCGCCGGCTGGAGCGGGAAGGGCGCGAGGCGGGGCGCAGGGCGCAGATCGAGACGGTGCGGAACTTCCTGGGCGTCCCGGTCGACCACTTCGCCGAGCTGAACCTGGCGGGCTTCTACCACCTGGCGGACGCGCTGGGCGGCGTACCGGTGTGCCTGAGGAAGCCGGTGAAGGACAGGTACTCGGGCGCCGACTTCCCGGCGGGCCGGCAGACCCTGAACGGGCAGCAGTCCCTGGCCTTCGTACGGCAGCGGCACGGTCTGGCCGGGGGCGACCTGGACCGGACGAAGCGGCAGCAGGCCTTCCTTGCGGGTGCGACGCAGAAGCTGAATTCGGTGGGGACCTTCGCGGATCCGGTGAAGCTGATAAAGCTGATCGACACCGCGAAACAGGACGTCGTGACGGACGAGGGGTGGGACCTGATGTCGTTCGTGAAGCAGGCGAAGAACCTCTCCGGAGGCAAAGTGCAATTCACGACACTTCCGGTGGAGGGCTTCGGAAGGAACCATGGGGAGGACATCAACGTCGTAGATGATATGAAGATAAAGCGCCTCATTGCCGAGCAGATCGGTCCCGGTCCGACCACTGCGACGACCCCGGGTGCGCCGGACGCCGTGCCGTCCGCTTCCGCTTCTTCCCCGTCCCCGTCCGCCACTTCCTCGCCCCCGTCGTCCGCCCCGCCGCCGCCCGCGCCCGCCCCTGCGCCGCAGGAGGAGAAGGAGAAGGACGTCATCGACGGCGGCGGCGTCCCGTGCGTGGACTGAGGCCCTCGTCGGTGTCGGGCGCCCGGCGCCGCACCGAAGCACTGCTGCTCGCCCTGGTCATCGGCACCGCCGTCTTCGGCCACGTCAGCGCCGGACTCGCCATGAACGGCGAGCTGCCGCAGCACCTCACCAGCTTCGTGATCAGCATGACGCTGCTGTCACTGGTGGGACACCTGGGGATCCGCCGGTTCGCGGCGTACGCGGACCCGCTGATCTTCCCGCTCGCCATGCTGCTGACCGGGCTCGGGCTGGTGCTGATCCACCGGCTCGACCAGGGCTACATCGAGCGGTGGAACTCCGTGGCCAACGCGCCCGACCAGCTGATGTGGACGGTGGTCGGGGTCGCCGCGTGCCTGCTGGTGGTGGCGCTGCTGCGCGACCACCGGCTGCTCCAGCGGTTCATCTACATCACCATGGCCGTCGCACTGGTGCTGCTGATCGCGCCGGCGTTCTTCGGCGCGGACACGTACGGCGCGAAGCGGTGGATCATCCTCTTCGGCTTCTCGCTCCAGCCGGGCGAGTTCGTGAAGATCATGATCGCGATCTTCTTCGCGGGGTACCTCGTCATCCACCGCGACTCCCTGGCGCTGACGGGCCGGAAGTTCCTGGGCATGCGGCTGCCGCCGATGCGCCAGCTCGGGCCGATCATCACGGTGTGGATCATCTCGCTGCTCGTGCTCGTCTTCGAGCGCGACCTCGGCACGTCGCTGATCTTCTTCGGCGTCTTCGTGGTCATGCTGTACGTGGCCACCGAGCGCACCAGCTGGATCGTGTGCGGCCTGCTCATGGCGGCGGTGGGCGCCTTCGTGGTGGGCTCGACCGAACCGCACGTCAAGGCGCGCGTCGCCGCCTGGCTGAACCCGCTGGCGATCTACTCGCCGAACCCCCCGGAGGGCCTGAACTCGGAGCAGTCCGCGCAGGCCCTGTTCAGCTTCGGCACGGGCGGCGTCTCGGGCACCGGCCTCGGGATGGGTCACCCGGAGCTGATCAAGTTCGCGGGGCGCAGCGACTTCATCCTGACGACCGTGGGCGAGGAGCTCGGCCTGGCCGGGGTCATGGCCGTCCTGATCGTCTACGCCCTGCTGGTGCAGCGGGGCCTGCGGATGGCGCTGGCCGCGCGGGACCCGTTCGGCAAGCTGCTGGCGGTGGGCCTGGCGGCGGCACTGGCGCTCCAGGTCTTCGTGGTCGCCGGCGGCGTGACGGGCCTGATCCCGCTGACCGGCAAGGCCCTGCCCTTCCTGGCGAAGGGCGGCTCCTCGCTCCTGGCCAACTGGATCATGATCGCCCTGCTGCTGCGCATCAGCGACAGCGCGGAACGCCAACGCGAAGCGGACGCCCGCGGCCCGGCGGAAACCACGATCACCCCGGTGGTGGCGGGCGCGGGAGCGGCGGGCGCGGGAGCGGCGCTTCGGTAGGGGCTCTCGGCGCGGGCCGAGAGCCGGAGCCGGGGGGGCGGTGGGGCGATGGGCCGGTGAGGCGTTGGGCCCGTGGGGCGTTGGGCCCGTGGGGCGTTGGGCCCGTGGGGCGTTGGGCCCGTGGGGCGACTAGTCGCGCTCGGGCCAGACGGGGCCCTGATCGGTCCAGGTGACACCCTTGTTGCGGCAGAGGCAGAAGGGGTGGCCGATGGGGTCGACGTAGACGCGGAAGCCGTAGCCGTCGGGGTCGACGCAGTCCCGCCGGAGGGTCGCGCCGAGGGCCAGGACACGACCCTGTTCGGCCTCGATGTCGTCGACCTCGAAGTCGAGGTGGAACTGCTTGGGATGCTCGCTGTCGGGCCACTGCGGGGCGCGGTAGTCCTCCACCTGGATGAAGGCCAGTTCGATCTCGCCGAACCGGATGCCGGCCCAGTGCTCGTTGCTGCCCTCCTTGACCGGGAGCCCCGTCACCTCGGAGTAGAAGGCGGCCAGCTTCATCGTGTCCGGGCAGTCGATGATGAAATCGGTCAGTCGCAGCATTCCGCGATCTTGCCACAAGGCCGGAAGGGCAGGGCCTAGTGGCCGTGCGGGCTGCGCATCTCCACGAAGCGGAGCTCCAGGTCCGTGGCCAGGTAGTCCATCCGGCGTTCCCAGAACTCCCGCAGGTGCGGCAGCGCCAGGTGGGCGTCCAGGTCGGCCTGGCTGCGCCACACCTCGTAGAACACGAAGACGCCGGGCTCCTCGCGGTCCTCGTGGAAGTGGTACTCCAGGCAGCCCGGCTCCCGCCGCGTGGGCTCGACGAAGGAGAGCAGAAGCTCCATGAGCTCCGCGGCGCGTTCGGGCTTGGGGCGGGCGACGCCGACGACTGTGACGAGCTGGTCCATCAAGGTTCTCCCCCACAGGTAGGTACGAGCTGGTTCGTACCTCTCGGACGGTAGCAGCCGCCGGAGGTAAGATCCAGTCCATACCTGAGGGAGGTCGCCATGCCCGACGACGAGGGCCATCCGGACGTCGAGGAGATCGCGCTCGGCAAGGTGCTGTCCGCACTCGCCGATCCACTGCGCCGCCGCGTGGTGCGCGAGCTGGCCACCGCCCCCGAAGGAACGGCGCGCACCTGCGCCTCCTTCGCCCTGCCGGTCTCGAAGGCGACGGTCACCCACCACTTCCGCACCCTGCGGGAGGCCGGCCTGATCCACCAGGTCGACCGGGGCAACAGCCGGATGGCAGGCCTTCGCCGAGCGGACATCGAGGCCCGCTTCCCCGGACTCCTCGCCATCCTGACGGCCGAACCGGACGACGGGGCCGCCGGGCCGCCGGCCGCGAGGGGTTGACCTGGAGTCCGCTCGAACTCCTAGAGTCCGCCGGTATGACCATGCGATACCGAAACCTGGGCGGCACCGGCATCGAGGTGAGCACGTACTGCCTCGGCACGATGATGTTCGGCGCGATCGGCAATCCCGATCACGAAGACTGCGCGCGCATCATCCACACCGCCCTCGACCAGGGCATCAACTTCGTCGACACCGCCGACATGTACTCCGCCGGCGAGTCCGAGACGATCGTCGGCAAGGCGCTCAAGGGGCGCCGGGACGACGTCGTACTCGCCACCAAGGTGCACTTCCAGATGGGCGAGGGCCGCAACCGCAGCGGCAACTCGCGGCGCTGGATCACCCGGGCCGTCGAGGACAGCCTCCGGCGCCTCGACACCGACTGGATCGACCTGTACCAGGTACACCGTCCCGACCCCTCGACCGACATCGAGGAGACCCTGGCCGTCCTCGGCGACCTCGTCCGAGCCGGGAAGATCCGTGCCTTCGGCTGCTCCACCTTCCCCGCCGCGGAGATCGCCGAGGCACACCACGTCGCGGAGCGCCGCGCGCTGCCGCGTCCGCGGACCGAGCAGCCGCCGTACTCGATCCTCGCGCGCGGCATCGAACGGGACGTCCTGCCCGTCGCGCAGCGCCACGGCATGGGGGTGCTGACCTGGAGCCCGCTGGCGTCCGGCTTCCTGAGCGGCAAGCACCGGCTGGGCCGTGACATCGACATGACCACGGGCCGGGCGGCGCTGCACCCCGCGCGCTTCGACATGTCCATCCCGGGGAACGTCGCCAAGCTGGAGGCCGTCGAGAAGCTCGCGGAGGTGGCGGACGGGATCGGCCGGACGGTGCCGGAGCTCGCCCTCGCCTTCCCCCTCGCGCACCCGGCCGTCACCTCGGTCATCATCGGCCCGCGCACGGCCGGGCAGCTGGAAGCCGCGCTGAAGGGGGCCGACCTGGTCCTGGACGACGCGGTGCTGGACCGGATCGACGAGATCGTCCCGCCGGGCACCAACCTCTACCACCCGGACGGCGTCTGGCAGCCACTCGCCCTCACCGACCCGTCCCGACGCCGCCGCCCGCTCAACGACCGCGCGGCGGGGTAGGGGGGCGGGGGCTGGGGCTGCCCACCCCCTCGCCTGCCGGGCGGGGTGCGGGGGCGGTGGCCCCTGGGGCGGGGTCGGGGAGGGGCTGGGGGTTTCCCGTCAGTCCCATCGTCGTTCCGTGTCGTGCCGGCCTGTCAAGGGCGCTCCTTCGTCGCGTCACTTCGTGATCGCCTTCGGCGACCCTTGACAGCCCGACCCGCCCCGGAAAGCCGAAAGACTGCCGGGAAACCCCCAAAAGAACGGTCACGGGGCAGAAGAGGGAGGAGCGGGTCCCTCAGTGCTGAGGCGAGGGGCCGGGAGCCGGCCCGCCGGGCATCCGGGCGGCCTTGAGCACTGATTCAGGGCCGGGGGCCCGGCTACCTGCAAGGGAGGTTGATCAGAGCGACCTGCGGACCACCCAAGCGCGATGGATCGCTACGCGCTCCTCCCGGATTGGCGTCCGGCGGCCGTCCGGGGCTGATGCGTGCATCAGAGGCAGCGGTGCGCGGGACAGCCCCGGCGGGTGTCACCGGGGCGGCAGGAGCATGGCGTCGTAGACCGGCGATTCGGGGGCGTGCTTGATGCGGCCGATCACTTCGTAGCCCCAGCGCGGGTAGGCGGAGCGGGCGGGCTCGTTGTCGACGATGCAAGTGAGGGTGGTCCAAGGCTCCTGGCGGCCACCGACCATCGTGTCGTGGAGGGCGCGGCCGAGTCCTCGGCCGGCGTGGGTGGGGAGGACCATGAGTTCCCTCAGCCAGAACACGTCGCCCGCTTCTGCGGCCTTCCTGGCATCTGCGGGAACCTTCTCCTCCCTCAGGAGGGATTCCCACCAAGCACGGTCCGGGGTGAGGGTCACGCCGTGGACGTACCCGGCGAGGGTGCCGTCCGGCAGGTGCGCGGTGACGACCTCGAAGCCGTCCATGTCGTAGGCGGCCCGCAGGCGGGAGTCATAGGTCTCCACCGAGAAGAACGGGTCGCCCGCGTAGGGAGGGGTGTCGTACACCTCGGCGTAGACGGCCAGCAGTTCGTCCGTGATCGAACGGGCCCGGTGGGCGGCATCGCGGGTGAAGCTGATCTCGGTGAACGTCCGCGCGGTCATCGGAACTCCGTTCATGCGATGTGGGTGGTGAGCAGGTCCATGGTCGCCAGGGCCTGTGGGGCATTCTGGACCTTCTCGAACGAACACGAGCCGGCGACGCGGACGGGTAGACGTCTGTCCGGCTTCGATCAGCCGCAACGACTCCTTTGCAGCCACATCCGTACGATCGAGATCGGCGGTACCGAGGGCCGCCCGCGCCAGCCGTGCCAGACACATGCCCCTCCACCGCCTGGAGCGCCCGGTCCTGCGACGATTCACTTCTCGCTACCTACGAACTGCTGGCGAGGTGACCATGCGTGTGATGTCTCACGAGACTGCCCGCGTCGAAGACCCAACCTGTCCCGCCGGCCACGTGCTCTGCGCTGGACGGTCAGCCATGATCCGGTCCACTGCCGGCAGCGAACCCCCGAGCTGGATGTGTCCGCTGCGGACTCCCTGGACACCGTGATCCTGCCCCCCCCTGGCCGCGCGCATCGTCCTCAAAGGGCTGCTCAATGGGTGAGCGCTACGAGTACCTGCCCCATCGGCTTCTGTGTCGTCGCGTCCGCGATATCGCATCCGGCGCGGAGGGCGAGCTGATGGCCGTGATCAACGAGAACGTTTCGGACACGACCGCCGAGCACTGGATGGAACTCGCCTACGTTCGCGGCGCGTCCGGTCGGGAGTTCTCCACCGCCGTCGCCAACATCGAGCCTGCCTGACGTCATTCGTAGATCATGATCAGCCCCGGACGGCCGCCGGACGCCAATCCGGGAGGAGCGCGTAGCGATCTGCCGCGTCTGCCGGCTCCCAGGTCGATCTGTTCGTCCTCTCCTGCAGGTATCAGCCCCGGACGGTCGTCGGACGCTTGGCCGGGAGGAGCGCGTAGCGATCCGTCGCGCTTGGGTGGTCCGCAGGTCGCTCTGATCAACCTCCCGTGCAGGTAGCCGCACCCCCGGCCCTGAACCGGGGTTCAAGGCCGCCCGGATGCCCGGCCGGCCATGGCCCGGTCCCTCGTCTCGTCCATGACAGGCCCGTCCCTCCCTCTTCTGCCCCGTGACCGTTCTTTTGGGGGTTTCCCGGCAGTCTTTCGGCTTTCCGGGGCGGGTCGGCCTGTCAAGGGTCGCCGAAGGCGATCACGAAGTGACGCGACCGAAGGGAGCGCCCTTGACAGGCCGGCCCGACACGGAACGACGATGGGACTGACGGGAAACCCCCAGCACCTCCCCGACCCCGCCCAAGGGGATACCGCCCACCGCACCCCGCCCGGCAGGAGAGGGGGTGGGCAGCCCCGCCCCCTACAGGTAGTCCTCCAGGCGGCCTATCTTGTAGCCCTGGTCCTGGATCCGCTGGAGCATGCGGGTCGTCATCTGGGTTTCCGTCGCGCCCTTGAGTTCCGACGGGCCGCGGAAGTGGGCCAGGACGATGTCGCCGGGTTTGAGGGCGGAGCCTTCCGCGTACTGGAAGTCGTTGATCTGCATCGACGCCCGCCACAGGACCACCGTCTGGGCCCCGCATTCGGCGGCGGCCTTGAGGGTGTCGTCGTTGTAGTTGCCGAACGGCGGGCGGAAGAGGGGCGGGCGCTTGCCGAAGCGTTTCTCCAGGTGGTCCTGCTGCCCGCATATCTCCTTCTTCTGCGCCGCGTAGGGCAGGGTGCGGAGGTTCGGGTGGGTCAGGGTGTGGTTGTTTATCGTGCTGCCGGAACCGTTGTCGCGGAGCTTCTCGAAGTGGCCGTAGTCCGAGGAGGCCACGTTGTCCGTCAGGAACATGCTGATCGGCAGCTTCAGTTCCGCCGCCATCTTCAGGAACTCGGGGTCTTTCTCCGCGCCGTCGTCGAAGGTCAGGAAGACGACCTTCTCCGTCGGCGCGACGGGTATTCGGTCCAGTACGGCGGCCTTGCCCGGGGCGGCCTTGGGGAGTTGCGGCCGCTGGGCAGGCTTGGGGGCGTACTGGAGGGGGGCCTTCAGACCCCACTTGCGGTAGGCCTCGTCCCCCGCCGAACCGGCCTGCGCGGAGCTCGCCGCGGGGGCCGGTGCGGACGGGGAGGCCGACGGGGACGCGGTGTCCTGCGCGGTCTTGCGGCCCAGCCGTTCGATGGGATCCACGCTGTTCCCGCATCCCGTCAGGGACAGCGCGAGCGCGCCGGCCGTCAGCGTCCCGGCCACCAGCCGGCGCGCGTACCTCACAAGTAGTCCTCCAGGCGGGCCACGGCGTATCCCTTGTCCGTGACGGTCTTCATGACATGACGGATCATGTCAGGCATCGTGCCCTTCCAGTCTTCCCGGCCCCGGAAGTGCGTGAGGATGATGTCGCCCGGGTGCAGGTCGCGGTCCCATTCGCGGTAGTCCATGCGGTTCACGAACGCCTCGGCGTTCCACAGCGGAACCGCCTTGATGCCGCACGACTTGGCGGCCTTCAGGGTGTCCTGGTTGTAGTTGCCGTAGGGCGGGCGGAAGAGCGTGGGCCGCTTGCCGAACTGCTTCTGGATGGTGTCCTGCTGGCCGCAGATCTCCTCGCGCTGCTGCTCGTAGGAGAGTCCTGGCATGTAGCGGTGGTTGAGGGTGTGGTTGTTCAGGGTGACGCCCGCCGCCTGCATCTCCTTGAAGTAGGGGTAGTTCTCGCGCACGAGGTAGTCACTGAGGAACGCCGTGTACGGGATCTTCAGCTCCCGCATCATCCTGATGAACTCGGGGTCCTTCTCGGCCCCGTCGTCCACGGTCAGGAAGACGACCTTGTCCTCGGTGGGGATGGTGGTGAAGACCGGGGGCAGTTCGTCCTGGTCCTCGACCTCGAAGCCCTCCCGCGTGGTGATCTCGGGCTTCTCCTTCGGCGCGGGCGGGGCCAGGAGCGGCGTCTTGGCGAGCCGCCACTTCTTCGCCATGGCGATCCGGGCCTGCTGGGCGGCCTTGAGCTTCTCGGCGGGGTTGGCGAGCGCGCCGGCCGCGCCGCCCGCCTCCGCGCCCTGGCCGGGCTTGCCCTTGGCCGGCTTCTCGGGCTCCGTGGCGCCGCACCCCGTGCCCAGGGCGGCGACCAGCAGTGCGGCCAGGGCCACCCCGTACCGGCCGCGCGGGTATCCCGTGGGCCGGTGACCAAACTGCGAAGTATTTCCCTTTTGTCGTACAAGCTGCATAGCTGCGGATCTTTTCACCACGCGGCTCGCCGCCCCGGACGACACCACGGCCGGACCCCCGCCTTCCACCGGCTGGCCCACAATGGACCGGTGACCCCCGAAGACTTCGCCGCGCTCCTCACCCCCGAGGGCCGCGCTCTCCTCGACTCGCTCCGCGACTACGACCCCGCCCAGGAGCTGGCCGTGGCCACCCGGCTGCGCCGCGAGCACCCCGCAGGGCTGGTGTCGGCCGCGCTGGGGCAGGCCCGGCTGAGGCAGCGGGCGGTGGCGAAGTTCGGGGCCGAGGACGCGTTCCGGATGTACTTCACGCCCGGCGGCGGTGAGATGGCCACCCGCGCGCCGGTGGCCGCGTACCGCGCCGAGCGGCTCGCGGCACTGGGCGTACGGAGCGTCGCGGACCTGTGCTGCGGGATCGGCGGGGACGCGCTGGCGCTGGCCCGGCGCGGGATCCGGGTGCTGGCGGTCGACCTCGACCCCCTGACGGTGGCCGTGGCCCGGGCCAACGCCGAGGCGCTGGGGCTGGCGGACCTGATCGAGGTCCGGGAGGCCGACGTGACGGCGGTCGACGTGTCCTCGTACGACGCCGTCTTCGTCGACCCCGCGCGGCGGGGCGGGCGCGGCCGCGTCTTCGACCCGGAGTCGTACTCGCCGCCGCTGTCCTGGGCCGTGGAGACGGCCCGCGCGGCGAAGGTCGCGGCCATCAAGATCGCGCCCGGGATCCCGCACGAGGCGGTGCCCGCCGAGGCCGAGGCCGAGTGGATCTCCGACCACGGGGACGTGAAGGAGGCCGTGCTGTGGTTCGGCACCGCCCCCGGCACGGTACGGGCCACCCTGCTGCCGGGGCCGGTCGGGCTGGAGACCGCCGAGCCGCTGCCGGACCCCGAGGCGGGGCCGGTGGGACGCTGGCTGTACGAGCCCGACGGGGCCGTGATCCGCGCGCACCTCGTCGCGGAGGTCGCCGGGCAGCTGGACGGGCGGCTGATCGACCCGACCATCGCCTACATCACCGCCGACGAGCTGCGGGAGACGCCGTACGCGACGGCGTACGAGATCACGGACGTGCTGCCGTTCGGGCTGAAGAAGCTGAAGGCGCTGCTGCGGGAGCGGGGGGTCGGGATCCTGACGGTGAAGAAGCGGGGGTCCGCGATCGAGCCGGAGGAGCTCCGCAAGAAGGTCAAGCCGCAGGGGCCGAACTCCGCGACGGTGTTCCTCACGCGGGTGGCGGGGGCGCCGTCGATGCTGATCGGCCACCCTTCCCCCGGCCGGGGGTAGCGGGGTCCCGCCGCCGCCCCGCCCGGGTGGCGGCCGGTCCGACGGGGCCCGGCGCCCCGAGCGCCGGCGGGGCCGAAGCCGGCCGGCTGCGCGAGCCGGCCCCGGGTCAGGCGCCGGCGAGGCTGGAGTTCGTTGCCCGGAGGGCGGGGCGGTCCGGCGGCCGGGGGGCGGGGGTGTGGGTCCAGCGGTGGTACGCCGCCGCCTTGGCCAGGCCCAGCAGGGCGGTGATCCACAGGATCATGCCGAAGCCCGTGAAGTACGCCACCTCCCCGTACGTGTCCGTGCCCGGGCGCGCCCCGGCGGCCGACGCGAAGGCCAGCCACAGCCCGAAGCCGCCCAGCGCCAGGGAGGCCGTCAGCCACACCGCGCTGCGGGCCGGGGCGCGCAGGCGGGCGTCGGTCTCGGGGTCGGGCCCCGCCAGGACCCAGGCGCACAGCAGCTGCCGCATCCGCCGCTCCTGCCGGGCGCCCCGCGCGAAGCGGAGCCCCGCCCACAGCAGTACGGCGGCCCCGGCCGCGGAGCACGCGACGCCGCCGAGTCCGCCCGGCCCGCCGCCCGCCTCGAAGGCCGTCACGGCCAGCCCGAGGAGGGTCCAGCCGAGCGAGAAGGCCGCCGCGACGCCCCAGAGCGACAGCAGCCGCCCGAGCCCCAGGTTCCGCCGGCTCAGGTCCGCGAGGAAACGCGCACGGTCGGCCCGTACGACGCCCTCGTCCAGCCACTCGCGCAGGTGCGCGGGCGGCGGCGGAGGCGGAAGCTCACGGCCAGGGAGTGTCGGCATGCGCATGACCCTAACGGCGGTGCTTCGAGCTTCACCGCAGCACTCCTCGACCTGCGGCCCGACCTGCGGCCCGACCTGCGCCCCGACCAGCGCCCCGACCAGCGCGTCAGCCCGTACCGGCGCCCGTGGTCTCCACCGACTCGAACCGCCAGCGGTGCACCGCCCGGGTGATCAGGTCGGCGGCCGGTTCGGGCAGCTCGGGCAGCTCAGCCGCCAGGCCCTCCGGGGCCTCCCACCAGGTGATCACGAGCACCCGGTCCTGCGGGGCGCGCAGCACCTCGCGGCGTACCGGCTCCCGGGCGAGGACCTGCGCCCGGGCCCACTCCATGAGCTCGTTGCCCCGGCCCTCGACGGCCCGGGCCTCCCACATCAGCGCGACGGTGCTCACGAGTAGAGGTTGTCCTTGCTGAGCTCGTGCACGTGGTCGTGGTCGTGCGAGTGCCCGTGGCCGTGCCCGTGCCCGTGCCCGTGAGAGTCCCCGTGCTCGTGCGACGTGCCCGGCACGTGCGGGTCGGTCACCGGCAGCGAGGAGTCCGCCGACAGGTCCCAGTCGGAGGCCGGCCGGTTGCGCTTGACCATCTCCGCGCCCAGCGCCGCGACCATCGCGCCGTTGTCGGTGCACAGCTTCGGCCGCGGCACGCGCAGGATGATGCCCGCGGCGTCGCAGCGCTCCTGCGCGAGCGAGCGCAGCCGGGAGTTGGCCGCGACGCCGCCGCCGATCATCAGGTGGTCCACGCCCTCGTCCTTGCACGCGCGGATCGCCTTGCGGGTCAGCACGTCGACCACGGCCTCCTGGAAGGACGCCGCCACGTCGCGCACCGGCACCTCCTCGCCCGCGTTGCGCTTGGCCTCGATCCAGCGGGCCACCGCCGTCTTGAGGCCGGAGAAGGAGAAGTCGTACGCCGCGTCGCGCGGCCCCGTCAGCCCGCGCGGGAAGTTGATGGCCTTCGGGTCGCCCTCCTTCGCGAGCCGGTCGATGACCGGACCGCCGGGGAAGCCCAGGTGCAGCACGCGCGCGATCTTGTCGAAGGCCTCGCCCGCCGCGTCGTCGATGGTGGCGCCCAGGGGCCGTACGTCGCTGGTGATGTCGGGGGCGAGCAGCAGCGAGGAGTGCCCGCCGGACACGAGCAGCGCCATGGTCGGCTCGGGCAGCGGCCCGTGCTCCAGCTGGTCGACGCAGATGTGGGAGGCGAGGTGGTTGACCCCGTACAGCGGTTTGCCGAGCGCGTACGCGTACGCCTTGGCCGCCGAGACGCCGACCAGCAGCGCCCCCGCGAGGCCCGGACCTGCGGTGACGGCGATGCCGTCGAGGTCGCGGGCGCTGACCCCGGCCTCCTTCAGGGCGCGCTCGATGGTGGGGACCATCGCCTCCAGGTGCGCGCGGGAGGCCACTTCGGGCACGACCCCGCCGAAGCGGGCGTGTTCGTCGACGCTCGACGCGACCGCGTCGGCCAGCAGGGTGGTGCCGCGGACGACGCCGACGCCGGTCTCGTCGCAGGAGGTCTCGATGCCGAGGACGAGCGGTTCGTCAGCCATTGCTCTCACTGCTCTCAGGGTTTTCGGTTCTGGTCTGTGCCGGGTCGGTCAGGCGCATCACGAGCGCGTCGACGTTGCCGGGCTGGTAGTAGCCGCGCCGGAAGCCGATCGGCTCGAAGCCGAACCGCTCGTAGAGCCGCTGGGCGCGGGTGTTGTCCACCCGTACTTCCAGCAGCACCTCGGCGCATTCGAAGGCGGTCGCGGCGCGCAGCAGGTCGGTGAGGAGCCGGGCGCCGAGGCCCGTGCCCCACTGGTCCTTGGCGGCGGCGATGGTCTGTACGTCGCCCAGGTCGCCGGCGGCGGCCAGTCCGGCGTAGCCGACGAGGCGGCCGGTCCCGGGCTCTTCGGCGACGACGTAGTGGCGGGTGGCCCGTGCGCCGCGCGCGTGGGCGAGTTCGGACCAGAACATCCCGGCCGACCAGGCGTCGTCGGGGAAGAGCTCGTGTTCCAGCTCCAGCACCGGTTCGATGTCCCACCAGCGCATCTCGCGGAGCACTGCGGTCGGGGCCGTCACTGCGGGGTGACCACCTTGTAGTTCTTGGGGACCTGCGCGTCGGGGCGGCGCAGGTAGAGCGGGGTCGGAGGGAGGAATTCCGCACCCGTCGCGAGGCGTTCGGCGGCCAGGGCGGCCAGGGCCGCGGCCGACTGGTGCACGGGGCCGCGCGCGTCGGGGAAGACGTCCGGGTAGAGGGCGGCGCCCTGGCCGACGGCCGGGAGGCCGGCGACCTGCTCGGCGATGTCGGCCGGGCGGTCGACGGCGGGCTCGCCGGCCCGGGTGCGCGGGTCCTCGTAGCGCGCCCAGTAGACCTCCTTGCGCCGCGCGTCGGTGGCGACGGTGAAGGGGCCCTCGATCCCGGCGGTTCCCGCGGCGTACGCGAGCCCGTCGAGGGTGCACAGGCCGTGTACGGGGACGCCGAGGACGGCGGCGAAGGTGGAGGCGGTGACGAGGCCGACGCGGAGTCCGGTGTAGGGGCCGGGGCCGACGCCGACGACGATGCCGGTGACGGCTTCGAGCTTGATCCCGGCCTCGGCGAGGACCTGGTCCACGGAGGGCAGCAGGAGCTCCCCGTGGCGGCGGGCGTCGACCTGGTTCGACTCGGCGAGGACGGATTCCCCGTCGTGCAGGGCGACGGTGACGGCGGGCGTGGCGGTATCTACGGCGAGCAAGAGCACGCGAACAGCCTACGACTCCCCGGCCCCAGGGCCTTGCGGCCGGTCGGGACGGGGCCCGGCTGCTACCTTTCGACCGGGTACACACGCGGGTCGCCCGAGAGTTCGACGATCCGGGGCGCGGAGAGGTGGAGCAAGGTGGCAAGCAGCAGCTCGGGAATCGTGGCCGGGCTCACCGCGGCGGCGCTCGTCGCCATCGGCTTCCTGGGCTACCAGGCCTCCGCGACGGCGCCCGCGCTCCCCGCGAAGCCCGCCGGGCAGGCTCCGGCCGCGGCCCAGAACCAGCCCCCGGCCAAGCAGGAGCCGGCGAAGCCGGCGACGGTGCCGGCCGACTCGGGGACGGGCGTGCGGGTGGTGTACGCGGTGTCCCAGAAGAGGGTGTGGCTGGTCACGGAGGACGGCAAGGAGCCGCGGACGTTCACGGTCATGCCGAGCACGGTGCACCCGGCGCCCGGTAACTACGTGGTCACCTCCCGCGCGGCGACGGTCACCGGCACGGACGGGGTGCCGATCGAGCACGTCGTGCGGTTCACCACCACCGAGGGAATCGCGATCGGCTTCAGCGCCCGCGTGGACGGCACGATGCCGGAGCCGGACCTCTCGAAGAAGACCGGCGGCATCCGCATGGCACGCGCCGACGGCGACGCGATGTGGGCCTTCGCGACGCGGGACACGAAGGTCGTCGTCATCGCCTGACGGTGCCCCTGGTGTCCCTGGTGCCGCCCCCGGCCGGGGGCGGCGCGCACGACGCGCCGCACCACGCGGGGTGATTCACCCGAACGTGGGTATCAGGCCGCTTCCGGTTCAGGGGCGGCCTGTTCCGCGTCCTCGCCGCGCACGGCGTCCGCCTCCGGTTCCGCCTCCGTGCGGGCGGGCGGCGTGGACACCGCCGTGGCGGCCACGCCCGCCGCGAGCAGGGCCCGCATGGACACGACGGGCGCTCGCTCTGCTCCTGCTGCCGACATGGCTGCCTCCTGAGACCCCGGGACGCCGCACTTAGGTAACCCTAACCAGCGCTCGGTACCATGTCATCACGCGAGCCCGCGCCAACGCAATATCTTCCCGACGACTTGTCGGTACGTTGTCGGACGGGTGGCCGGAACCACGGCGGTGCGGCGGTGCGGCAGTGCGGCGGCTACCGCGCGGACAGCGCCGCCAGCTCCGCGCCGGCCCACCGCGCGCCGACGCCGCGCAGCGCGACCTCGCGCACGTCGTCCAGGACCTCCTCGTGGCCGACGGCGCGCCCGATCACCACGTGCAGCCGGTCGTCCGAGAGCTCCTCGACCTTGCCGTCGCCCCACTCCACGACGACCACGGACTCGGGCAGCGAGACGTCGAGGTCCAGGTCCTCCATCTCGTCGAGCCCGCCGCCGAGCCGGTACGCGTCCACGTGCACCAGTGGCGGACCGTCGCCCAGCGACGGGTGGACCCGGGCGATCACGAAGGTCGGCGAGGTCACGGCCCCGCGCACGCCGAGCCCCTCCCCCAGCCCCCGGGTCAGGGTGGTCTTGCCCGCGCCGAGTTCGCCGGTCAGCAGGACCAGGTCGCCGGGGCGCAGCAGGCCGGCGATCCTGCGGCCCAGCTCCTGCATGGAGGCGGGCGAGTCGACGGTGATCAGGGTTTCTGCGGCGGCCTCGGCCAGGGCCTCAGCGGCCGGGCTGCGCGGCGCTTCCCGCGGTACTTCTTCCATGTCCCCCAACGTTAGCCGTTGCGGGCAGGGCTCCGGTCCGCGCCAGGAGACCGGTCAGCAGGCCGGTCACGATGTCGGGGCGCTCCAGCATCATCAGGTGCCCGGTGTCCTCCAGGACCACCAGCTCGGCGGCGGGCAGCTCCTCCTTGATGGTCACGCTGTGCCCGGCCGGGGTGATCATGTCCCGGTCGCCGGCGACGACGGTGACGGGCATGTCCGCGAACCGCTGGAGGGCGGCGCTCTTGTCGTGGGTCTGGAAGGCCGGGTAGAACTCCGCGACCACGTCGATCGGGGTCGCCTCGATCAGCCGCTCGGCGAAGCGCGCCACGCCCGGGTCCACGTCGCGGGAGCCGAAGGAGTACATCTTGATCATGCCGGCGAAGAGGTCGGCGGTGGCCCTGCGGCCCTTCTCCACCAGTTCGACCTGGGAGCCGAGCGCCTTCAGCACACCGGGCAGGATGCGGCGCACCGCGCCCAGTCCGAGGGAGGGCAGCCCGTACGTCACCTCGTCGAGCCGGCCGCTGGAGGTGCCGACGAGGGCCACGCCGAGCACGCGGTCGCGCACCAGCTCGGGGAACTGCTCGGCGAGCGCCATCACGGTCATGCCGCCCATGGAGTGGCCGACGAGGACGAGCGGGCCCTCGGGCGCGGTGGCGTCGATGACGGCCTTCAGGTCGCGGCCGAGCTGGTCGATGGTCACCGGCTCGCCGTCGGCCTGGGCCAGGCCCCGGGCGCTGCGGCCGTGGCTGCGCTGGTCCCAGTACACGGAGCGGACGACTCCGCGCAGCGCGGCGCGCTGGAAGTGCCAGGAGTCCTGGGCCAGGCAGTAGCCGTGGCAGAAGACGACGGTGGCGTCCTCCGCCGGGCTCCGGCGCCGCAGCCGGCGCTTCTTGCCGCCCTCGGGCAGCTCGTCGACCTCGTAGTACAGCTCGGTGCCGTCCTCGGCGCGGCAGACGCCCTCGGTGCCGCGCAGGGAGCCGTAGTCCCCGGCGGCGTCGAGCGCGAGGCGCGCCTTCATCCGGATGCCGCGCCCCACGGTGATCCGCTCGACCGCGACACCGGCCGCGGCGCCCGCCGCCAGCACGCCGATCGCGGCGCCGGCCCAGCCGGCCTTGCGCCAGTTCTCGCTCACGACGTCGCCGCCCTCACTCGCCGAGGTAGACCCGGGGGACCCGGCCTCCGATACGGGTGACGATCTCATACGCGATCGTGTGCGCCGCTTGAGCCCAGTCCTCGGCGGTCGGCTCGCCGCGTTCGGCGTCCCCGAAGAAGACGGCCTCGTCGCCGGCTTCGGCGAGGTCCTCACCGAGGTCCACGACGATCTGGTCCATGGCGATCCGTCCGGCGGCCTGGCGGACCTTGCCGGCGACGAGCACCGGCCCGCGGCCGGAGGCGCTGCGCGGGAGGCCGTCGGCGTAGCCGGCGGGGACGAGGGCGAGGTGGGTCTCGGCCCCGGTGACGTAGTGGTGGCCGTAGCTGACGCCGTGCCCGGCGGGGACGGTCTTGACCAGCGCGAGGGAGGCCTTGAGGGTCATGGCGGGGCGCAGGCCGAGCTGGGCGGGGGTGCCGAGTTCGGGTGAAGGGGACACGCCGTAGACGGCGAGGCCGGTGCGCACCAGGTCGAAGTGGCTCTCGGGGAGGGTGAGCGTCGCGGGCGAGTTGGCGATGTGCCGCACCTCGGGGTCGACGCCCTCCTTCTCCGCGTAGGCCAGCATGTCGCGGAAGGCGTCGAGCTGAAGCCGGATGGACGGGTGGCCGGGCTCGTCGGCGCACGCGAAGTGGGACCAGACGCCGGTGACCCGGACGGTGCCCTCGGCCTGGGCGGCGACGGCCGCGCCGACCAGTTCGGCCCAGTCGGCGGGCTGGCAGCCGTTGCGGCCGAGGCCGGTGTCGGCCTTGAGCTGGATACGGGCGGTACGGCCGGCCGCGCGGGCGGCGGCCCGGACCTCGTCCAGGGCCCACATCCCGCTGACGGACACGTCGATGCCGGCCTCGACGGCTTCCCGCCAGGGCCCGCCGGGGGTCCAGAGCCAGCACATGATCCGGCCCTCGACGCCGGCGGCGCGCAGGGCGAGCGCCTCGTCGGGGGTGGCGGTGCCGAGCCAGGTGGCACCGGCCTCCTGTGCTGCGCGGGCGCACTGGACGGCACCGTGCCCGTAGGCGTTCGCCTTGACGACGGCCATCAGCTCGGCCCGGGGTGCCCGCGCGCGCAGGGCGCGTACGTTCTCCCGTACTGCGTCAAGATCGATCTCGGCGTACACGCGCATCGGTGTCTCGTTCATCGCCCACAGTCTCTCAGAACCCGTACCCGCCGGTGATCGGGCATGGTTCGCCCGTATTTCCCGACTCGCCCCCCGGCCCCGCCGGCGTTCGAGGCGCGGAAGCCGGCGCGCAGCCCCCGGAAGGGGTCCGGGCCCGGCCCCGCCGGCGTTCGACGCGCGGAAGCCGGGGCGCAGCCCCCGGAAGGGGGTCCGGGCGCAGCCCGGGGAACGGTGGAAGGGCGGGGAGGGGCCGGCACCGCAGGGCCGGCAACCCCGGCCGGGGGTCAGGCGCGGACCGACCGCCAGGCACCCGGCAGGGCCTCGGCCACCTCCTGCGCCACCACCGGCGCCCCACCGCCGGCCGGCCCCCCGGCCGCCAGCCGCCCGGCCAGCCCGTGCAGGTACGCGCCCACCGACCCGGCGTCCACCCCGCCCAGCCCACCCGCCAGCAGCGCCCCCGCCAGCCCGGACAGCACGTCCCCGCTCCCGGCGGTGGCCAGCCACGGCGTACCCGTCGGGTTCACCCGCACGGCCGCACCCCCGCCCCCGCCCCCGCCTCCGCCTCCGCCTCCGCCGGAGGCGATCAGCGTCGTCGACCCCTTCAGCAGCACCGCCGCCCCGTACCGCCCGGCCAGCTCCCGCACGGCGGCCAGCCGCCCGGCCTCCACCGACTCCCGCGGCACCCCCAGCAGCGCCGCCGCCTCCCCCGCGTGCGGGGTCAGCAGGGTCGCCGCCCGGCGTCCCCGCACCACCGCCGGGTCCAGCCCGCGCAGCCCGTCCGCGTCGACCAGCACCGGCACGTCCCGGTCGGCCAGGGCCCGTTCGACCTCGGCGGCCCGCCCGGACCCGAGCCCGGGACCGACCACCCAGGCCTGCACCCGCCCCCGCCCGACCAGCACTTCGGGGTGGCGCGCCAGCACGGCGTCCGCCGCCGGGCCCACGTACCGCACCGCGCCCGCGCCGCCCCGCAGGGCCCCCGCCACGGCGAGCACGGCCGCGCCGGGGTACTCCTCCGACCCGGCGACGACCCCGACGACGCCCCGCCGGTACTTGTCGCTGGACGCCCCGGGCACCGGCAGCAGCCGCGCCACGTCGGCGTGCTGGAGCGCCTCCAGCTCCGCCGCCGGGCCGCCGGGCAGCTCCAGCCCGATGGGGACGAGCCGCACCGCGCCCGCCCGCGAGGCCCCGGGGTCGATCAGCAGCCCGGGCTTGTACGCGCCGAAGGTCACCGTGACATCGGCCGACACCGCAGGGCCCCCGACCTCCCCAGTGTCCGCGTCGACCCCGCTCGGCAGGTCGACGGCGACCACGAGGGCCCCCGCCGGGATCTCCTCCACCAGCGCGGCCGCGGCCGGCCGCAGCCCGCCCCGGCCGCCGATGCCGGTGAGCCCGTCCAGGACGAGGTCGGCCCGCGCGGGCACCGACCCGGCGACCCGTCCCCCGGCGGCCCGCAGCGCGGCCAGCCCGCCCGGGTGCAGCCGCGCCGGGTCCATCGGCACCGCCGTCACCCCGGCACCGCGCCGCGCGAGGCGGGCGCCCGCGTACAGCGCGTCGCCGCCGTTGTCCCCCGGGCCGGCCAGCAGCACGACCCGGGACCCGTAGACCCGGCCCCGGCGCCGCGCCAGCAGCTCCGCGCACACGGCGGCCAGCCCGGCCGCGGCCCGGGCCATCAGGGCGCCTTCCGGCAGCCGTGCCATCAGCTCGCGCTCGGCGGCCCGTACGGTCTCCACGCTGTAGGCGGTACGCATGGACTAACCTTCGGCGATCACCACGGCCGACGCGATGCCGGCGTCGTGACTCAGCGAGATGTGCCAGGACTTCACGCCGAGCGCCCGCGCCCGGGCCTCGACCGTCCCGGACACCCGCAGCCGGGGCTGCCCGGTGTCCTCCACGTAGACCTCCGCGTCGGTCCACAGCAGCCCGGCGGGCGCGCCCAGCGCCTTGGCCAGGGCCTCCTTCGCCGCGAACCGGGCGGCGAGCGAGGCGGTTCCGCGCCGCTCGCCGCTCGGCAGCGTCAACTCGGAGTCGAGGAAGAGACGCCGGGCCATCTGCGGCGTCCGCTCCATCGCCGCGCCGAACCGCTCGATCTCGGCCACGTCGATCCCCACACCGACAATCACAGCAAAACCCCCACTACTCCACGGTCACCACGGCGTCCACCGGCCGGCGACCCGCTCCGCTCGCTTCGCTCACTCCACGGTCACCGACTTCGCGAGGTTACGCGGCTGGTCCACCTCGTTGCCGCGCGCCGTCGCCAGCTCGCACGCGAACACCTGGAGCGGCACCGTCGCCACCAGCGGCTGGAGCAGCGTCGGGGTCGCCGGGATCCGGATCAGATGGTCGGCGTACGGGACCACGGCCTCGTCGCCCTCCTCCGCGATCACGATGGTCCGCGCCCCGCGCGCCCGGATCTCCTGGATGTTCGAGACGATCTTGTCGTACAGGACCGAACGTCCGCGCGGCGACGGCACGACGACCACCACCGGCAGGTCCTTCTCGATCAGCGCGATCGGCCCGTGCTTGAGCTCGCCCGCCGCGAAGCCCTCGGCGTGCATGTACGCCAGCTCCTTGAGCTTGAGCGCACCCTCCAGCGCCACCGGATAGCCCACGTGACGGCCCAGGAAGAGCACGGTGTCCTTGTCGGCGAGGGAGCGCGCCAGCGCCCGTACCGGCTCCATCGTCTCCAGTACGGTGTCCACCGCCGCGGCGATGTCCGAGAGCTCCCGGATCACCGCCCGGATCTCGTCGCCCCACTTGGTGCCCCGCACCTGCCCGAGGTACAGCGCGACGAGGTAGCAGGCGACCAGCTGTGTCAGGAACGCCTTCGTCGAGGCGACGGCCACCTCCGGGCCGGCGTGCGTGTACAGCACGGCGTCCGATTCGCGGGGGATCGTCGAGCCGTTCGTATTGCAGACGGCCAGCACCTTGGCGCCCTGCTCGCGCGCGTGCCGCAGCGCCATCAGGGTGTCCATGGTCTCGCCGGACTGCGAGATCGCGATCACCAGCGTCCGCTGGTCCAGGATCGGGTCGCGGTAGCGGAACTCGCTGGCCAGCTCCGTCTCGCACGGGATGCGGGTCCAGTGCTCGATGGCCAGCTTCGCGATCATGCCCGCGTGGTACGCCGTACCGCACGCCACGATCACGACCTTGTCGACCTCGCGGAGCACCGAGGCGGGGATGCGCACCTCGTCCAGGGTCAGCAGGCCGCTCGCGTCGATCCTGCCCAGGAGGGTGTCGGCGACAGCCTTCGGCTGCTCGGCGATCTCCTTGAGCATGAAGTAGTCATAGCCCCCCTTCTCGGCCGCCGAGGCGTCCCAGTCCACGTGGTACGCCCGCACGGTCGCGGGCGCACCGTCGAAACCGGTCACCGTGACCCCGTCGCGGCGGAGCTCGACGACCTGGTCCTGCCCCAGCTCGATCGCGGACCGGGTGTGGGCGATGAACGCGGCCACGTCCGAGGCGAGGAAGTTCTCACCCTCTCCAACGCCCACCACCAGGGGGGAGTTCCGGCGGGCGCCGACCACCACGTCCGGCTCGCCGGAGTGCACCGCCACCAGGGTGAACGCCCCCTCCAGCCGCCTGCACACCCGCCGCATCGCCTCCGCGAGCCGCCCCTCCCCGGCGGCGGCCGCGTCGAAGTGCTCGGCCAGCAGGTGCGCCACGACCTCGGTGTCCGTCTCGGACTCCAGCCGGTGCCCGCGCTCGGCCAGTTCGGCGCGCAGCGCGGCGAAGTTCTCGATGATGCCGTTGTGCACGACCGCCACCCGGCCGGAGTTGTCCAGGTGGGGGTGGGCGTTGACGTCCGTGGGCCCGCCGTGGGTGGCCCACCGGGTGTGCCCGAGCCCCGTGGAGCCGGCCGGCAGCGGCCGGCTGACCAGCTCCTTCTCCAGGTTGACCAGCTTTCCGGCCTTCTTGACGTTGGCGAGGGCCCCGTCGGCGAGCACGGCGACTCCGGCCGAGTCGTAGCCGCGGTACTCCAGCCGCTTCAGTCCGGCGATGACCACATCGAGCGCAGACTGCGCTCCTACGTAACCCACAATTCCGCACATAGGCGGCAGCGTACGCCGTGGCCGCCCCCGTGCCCCGTACCCGAACAAGACGAAAACCCCGCCCCGGGGAATCCACCGGAGCGGGGTTGACGACGTTTCGGAACGGCCGTTCGACGGCCCGCTCAGCGCAGCTTGCGCAGCTGCGCCTCGACCACCGGGCCCGCGAGTTCGGCCGCCCCGGAGTCCCGGCCGGCGACGAGGTTCGCGAGGGTGCCGCCCTTGCGCACCACCATCAGCTCGGTGACGTGCCGCTCGCCGTCCTGCTCGGACTCCACGGTGTACGCGACCGCCTCGTCACCGCCGTGCGCGGCGTGCGGCACGACCCGGGTCACCTTGACGGTCACCCCGTCGGCCGTCGCGGAGTACCCCGCTCCGCACGCCTCGCCGGAGGCGCGCAGCTCGGCGAAGTGACCGCCCGCGGTGTTCCCCGCGTACGAGCCGAGGGTCACCGCCGTCACGGTGGAGCTGGCCGCGTCCTGGGCGGCGGCCCGCTTCTGCCGTTCGGAGGCGTCCTGCGGCAGCGCCACCGGCACGGCGACGACCGAGGCCCTGGCCCAGCCGGTCCGCCCGGTCGGCAGGAACCCGGTGGCCGCGTACGCCACCTCCCGGCACTCGGGCCGGTCGACGCTCACCAGCGGGCTGTCGCCGCTCTCGGGGCTGACCCTGTGGTCGACGAGGTCCGCCTGAGCGACGATCAGCCGGGCGGGCGGCTCCTGCGCCGCCTTCGCCTTGGCGCCGCGGGCGTCCGGCCCGGCGGACGCGTCCGCCACCGCGGGCACGATCTCCACCACCATGCCGGGCCGCGCCGTCCCGCACCCCGTGGCGAGGGCGGCCAGCGTCAGCCCCGACACCGCCGAGGCACCCACCGCGGCCATGCGCCGCGCGCGTGGTGGTCTCATCCGAGCTTCTTGGTCTGGGCCTCCACGACCGCCTTCGGCGGCTGCGCGGCCTCACCCGTCACGCTCAGGCCCTCGAAGGTGGCCAGCGTGGCGCCCTTGCGCACGACGACGAACTGCATGCTGCCCTTCGCGCCGCCCGGCAGCTCCAGCACCAGCTGGAACGCCAGGGACTCGTCCCCGGCGGTGACGGGGGCGGAGGGCACGACCTTCTGGACCTTGGTGGTCCGGGCGCCGTCGATGGAGGCGTACCCGCCGGCGCAGGCCGTGCCCGCGGCCTTCAGCGCCGCGAAGGCCTCCTCGGCGCCCTTGGCGCCGTACGCGTCGAGGACGACGGAGGTCCCCGTGACGCCGGCCGTGTCCTTCAGCTCGGCGAGCTGCTCGTCCACGGTGGCGCCGGACCCCAGGGGCTTGCGCTTCTCGTCGACGGTGGCCACCACGGTGCCGGACGGCTTGCCGATCGGCACGAGGCCCTGGAGCTGGACCAGCGGCTTGCAGGCGGGCTTGTCGGAGTCGACCTTGCGCGCCGGGTCGTCCTTCGGGGAGTCCGGCGCGACCTTGTACTGGGGCAGGTCCGCCTGGTTCACCAGCAGCGGGGCCAGCTCGGCGGCCGACTTCCCCGCAGCGGCCGACGCGGAGGCGGCGGCCCCCGGCTTCGCCTTCCCCTCGGCGCCGCCCTGCGCGCCGGCGTCACCGGAGCCGCAGGCCGAAACCAGCAGGCTCAGCGACACCCCGGACGCCGCCAGGACAGCACGATGGACATGACTCGTACCCACGAAGACTTCCCCCCAGAAAAGAACACCACCGGGACGCTGGTCGACGCCACGGTGATGTTCAATGTACGACTCGATCGATCACCTGATCGGCGTTCACGGCGATCCCGCCGAATCGTGATGCGCACGAGACCGGCCAGGCCTCCGATCGATATGTACTCGTGTACAACCCGTCCCGGACCCGCTCCGGAACCGCCCCCGCCCCGCCCCACCGCCGCCACCTGGAGTTCCCCCGGCGGCCACCGCGCCACGTGACCGACCCCACCACCCACTCGGGCCCCCGAGCCCCGACAATGGCTGTGTGATCACCTCGCCGACGCGTTGTACGCCGGACCGCGCAACGGAGCGCCCCGGTCCCCGCCGGGCCCAGGACCCGTCCCCGTACGTCGACCTCACCCGGGCCGAGTGGAGCGCCCTGCGCGAACGGACCCCGCTGCCCCTGACCGCGGAGGAGGTCGAGCGGCTCCGGGGCCTGGGCGACGTCATCGACCTCGACGAGGTGCGGGACGTGTACCTGCCGCTCTCCCGCCTGCTCAACCTGTACGTCGGCGCCACCAGCAACCTCCGCGGCACCCTGAACACCTTCCTCGGCGACGCCGGCAACGGCCACGGCGCCCAGCAGGGCACCCCCTTCGTCATAGGGGTCGCCGGCTCCGTCGCCGTCGGCAAGTCCACCGTGGCACGTCTGCTCCAGGCCCTCCTGGCCCGCTGGCCCGAGCACCCGAGGGTCGAGCGGGTCACCACGGACGGCTTCCTGTACCCGATGAAGGAGCTCCAGCGCCGCGGCCTGACCTCCCGCAAGGGCTTCCCCGAGTCCTACGACCGGCGCGCGCTGACCCGCTTCGTCGCCGACATCAAGGCGGGCAAGGACGAGGTCAGGGCACCCGTCTACTCGCACCTGATCTACGACATCGTGCCGGACGAGGAGCTCGTCGTGCGCCGCCCGGACATCCTGATCGTCGAGGGGCTCAACGTCCTGCAGCCCGCCCTGCCCGGCAAGGACGGCCGCACCCGCGTCGGCCTCGCCGACTACTTCGACTTCAGCGTGTACGTGGACGCGCGCCCCGAGGACATCGAGCGCTGGTACCTGAACCGGTTCCGGAAGCTGCGCGAGACGGCCTTCCAGAACCCCTTCTCCTACTTCCGCAAGTACACCCAGGTCTCCGAGGAGGAGGCCCTGGAGTACGCGCAGACGATGTGGCGGACCATCAACAAGCCCAACCTGCTGGAGAACGTCGCACCCACCCGGGGCCGGGCCACCCTCGTCGTCCGCAAGGGCCCCGACCACAAGGTGCAGAAGCTGAGCCTGCGCAAGCTGTAGTGGCTATGGTGCGGGAATGCTGCATCTGCGGATGATCACCCCACCCCACCTCACGAAGGACGTGCTCGGGCTCATCGACGGCACGGTCGGCACCACCCACGTGGTCGTCCTGGCAGGCGCCGCCCGCGATCCGGAAGGCGACGTGGTCCTGTGTGACGTGGCCCGCGAGTCGGCCGACGAGCTGCTCCAGGAGATGCGCGGACTCGGCATCGACCGCGACGGCTCGATCGCCGTCGAGAACATCGACCTGTCGATCTCCGCCCGCGCCGACGCGGCCGAGGAGGAAGCTCCCGGAGAGGGTGCCGACGCGGTGATCTGGGAGCAGCTCGCCGAGGCCACCCACGAGGAATCCACCCTCACGATCACCTACAGCGCCTTCATGATCGTCGCGACGATGATCGCGGCCTGCGGCGTGGTCCTGGACAACGCGATCCTGATCGTGGGCGCGATGGCGGTCGGCCCGGAGTTCGGCCCGCTCGCCGGGGTCTGCACGGGACTGGTGGAGCGCAAGCCGAGGCTCGCGGGACGCTCGCTGGTCGCGCTGCTGGTCGGCTTCGCGGCGGCGATCGCGGCGACGACGGTGTTCAGCCTGGCGATGGATTGGCTGGGCCTCTTCCACCTGGGCATGCTCGACAACCCGCGGCCGAACACCAGCTTCATCTGGCAGCCCGACCCCTTCTCGTTCGTGGTGGCGCTGCTCGCCGGTGTCGCCGGCATGCTGTCGCTGACCTCGGCGAAGGCCGGCGCCCTGGTCGGCGTGGCGATCTCGGTCACCACCGTCCCGGCGGGCGCCAACGCCGCCGTCGCGCTCAGCTACGGCGACTTCGGCCAGATGTGGGGCTCGGCCGAACAGCTGCTGCTGAACCTGGGCGGCATCATGCTGTCCGGGACGCTCACCCTCATCGCCTGGAAACTGCTGTGGCGCACCCAGGCGAGCCGGATGTTCCGGAAGCCGGGTGCGCCACGGGGCGGCGCGGGGTGAGTTCCTAGCCGAGCGCCGACTTCACGGCGTCGGCGAGCCGGCCGGCGACCGTACGGGCCTGCTCGATGTCGGCGGCCTCCACCATCACCCGGACGAGCGGCTCGGTACCGGAGGGGCGCAGCAGCACCCGGCCGGTCGAGCCCAGCTCGCGCTCGGCGTCGGCGACGGCCGCGGCAAGCTCGGCGGAGGTGGCGACCCGGGACTTGTCCACGTCCGGGACGTTGATCAGGATCTGCGGCAGCCGCTGCATCACCCCGGCCAGGTCGGCGAGGCTCCGGCCGGTGGCCGCGACCCGGGCGGCCAGCATCAGGCCCGTCAGGGTGCCGTCGCCGGTCGTCGCGTGGTCGAGGATGATCACGTGGCCGGACTGCTCGCCGCCCAGCGCGTAGCCGTGCTCCTTCATGGCCTCCAGCACGTACCGGTCGCCCACGCCGGTCTGCACGACCTGGATGCCCTCGGCCTCCATGGCCAGCTTGAAGCCCAGGTTGGACATGACGGTGCCGACCACGGTGTTCTCGCGCAGCTGCCCGGCCTCGCGCATGGCCAGCGCCAGGACGGAGAGGATCTGGTCGCCGTCGACCTCGGCGCCGGTGCCGTCCACCGCCAGGCAGCGGTCGGCGTCGCCGTCGTGCGCGATGCCGAGGTCGGCTCCGTGCTCGACCACGGCCTGCTTCAGCAGGTCCAGGTGGGTGGAGCCGCAGCCGTCGTTGATGTTCAGGCCGTCGGGCTCGGCGCCGATCGTGACGACCTCCGCGCCGGCCCGGGCGAAGGCCTCGGGCGAGACGTACGCGGCGGCGCCGTGGGCCTCGTCCAGGACGACCTTGAGGCCGTCGAGGCGGTTGGGGAGGACCCCGATGAGGTGGGCGACGTATTTGTCGAAGCCCTCGTCGTAGTCGGAGACGCGGCCGACGCCGGAGCCGGTGGGGCGCTGCCAGGGCGCGCCCGTGCGGTGCTCCTCGTACACGGACTCGATGCTGTCCTCCAGCTCGTCGGCCAGCTTGTGGCCGCCGCGCGCGAAGAACTTGATGCCGTTGTCGGGCATGGCGTTGTGGCTCGCGGAGAGCATCACGCCGAGGTCGGCGCCCAGCGCACCGGTGAGATACGCCACCGCCGGGGTGGGCAGCACACCGACGCGCAGGACGTCCACGCCGGCGCTGGCGAGGCCGGCGACGACCGCGGCCTCCAGGAACTCGCCCGACGCGCGCGGGTCGCGGCCGACCACCGCGGTGGGCCGGTGGCCCTCGAAGGTGCCCGCCTCGGCCAGTACATGTGCGGCCGCCACGGAGAGGCCGAGCGCGAGCTCAGCCGTCAGGTCCGCGTTGGCGACGCCTCGTACACCGTCCGTCCCGAAGAGTCGTCCCACTGTTGTCCTCCCGAGTTCAAGCTTCGCTTGGTGACCGCTAGTGACAGTTGTTTGCCGCTTTTGGCGGTAAACGAACCGCCCCGGCAGCACGGAGAGTGCTGCCGGGGCGGTTTCGTTGCTGAACAGCAGGCGCAGATTAACGCTTGCTGTACTGCGGAGCCTTACGGGCCTTCTTGAGACCGGCCTTCTTGCGCTCGACCGCACGGTCGTCGCGGGAGAGGAAGCCGGCCTTCTTCAGCGCCGGGCGGTTGTTGTCCACGTCCGCCTCGTTCAGCGCGCGGGCCACGCCGAGGCGCAGGGCGCCGGCCTGACCGGAGACGCCGCCACCCGCGATGCGGGCGATGACGTCGTAGCGGCCGTCAAGCTCCAGGAGCTTGAAGGGCTCGTTGACTTCCTGCTGGTGCACCTTGTTGGGGAAGTAGTCCTCAAGGGTGCGACCGTTGATCTTCCACTTGCCGGTGCCCGGAACGATCCGGACGCGGGCGATGGCGTTCTTGCGACGGCCCAGGCCGGCGGCCGGCTGGGGGTCACCGAAGCGACCGGCAAGCGACTCGGAGGTGTAGTCGCCCTCGACGACGACGTCCGACTCGGTGGTGTACTCCTCGACGCCCTCGAACTCGTCGATGGGGGTCTCGGCGGTGGTCTCGGCCACGATGCTCCTCAGAATTCTCTACGTCTTAGGGGGTGGCCGGAACTACTGCGCGACCTGGGTGATCTCGAACGGCACCGGCTGCTGGGCAGCGTGGGGGTGCTGGTCGCCCGAGTAGACCTTCAGCTTCGAGAGCATCTGACGGCCCAGGGAGTTCTTCGGGAGCATGCCCTTGACGGCCTTCTCGACGGCCTTCTCCGGGTTGTTCGCCAGGAGGTCGTCGTAGCGCACCGAACGCAGACCGCCCGGGAAGCCGGAGTGGCGGTACGCCATCTTCTGGGACGCCTTGTTGCCGGACAGGTGCACCTTGTCGGCGTTGATGACGATGACGAAGTCGCCCATGTCCATGTGGGGGGCGTAGGTCGGCTTGTGCTTGCCCTTCAGGAGGGCAGCGGCCTGGGTCGCCAGACGGCCGAGGACGACGTCCTGGGCGTCAATGACGAGCCACTGGCGCGAGATGTCGCCGGGCTTGGGGCTGTACGTACGCACGCGTATGCCTTCGCTTCTTCAGTGGTGGGTCATCCCATAGGGCGCTAGCCCCGCGGGAAGGGTCCTGACAGGGTCACCACGGACGATCACGACAGCCCTCGTTCACATCGGGGACGCACCCGAGTGAAAACCGCTGGTCATCGGTCCGGTGGACCGGCGTAAGGCCCTTTCACGTGAGAATGAGAAAGCCAATACGCATAACAAACCAGCAGGATACCCAAGCAGACCCGTACGGGTCAAAACGCGGTCCGCGATGCCGATTCTGCTGGCGTCGCGGCGCACTCCGGTTCGGTCCTGGGTGGGGACCCCGCAGTTGTTACGGGTTCCAGAATAACCCGACCGGAGAGCAGCGCACGACGCCCCAGCAGAACCGCGAGTCCGCAGAGGGTGGCGCAGTCCTTGAACGCGCGCCTCTTGTGGGCCAGCTCCGAGGGCCACGGGACCAGCGCCATCTGGGGCGTCAGGGCCAGCCAGAACCAGGGCGAGCGCGGCACCGAGCCCGGCCGCACCACCGACGCCAGCAGCAGCGGCAGCACCACCAGCAGGTAGTGGTCGAAGGACGGCCGCGACACCAGGAATGCGGCGAGCATCACCATGCAGGCCGTCTCCGCCAGCCGCAGCTCTCCCCCGTCGGCCTCGGCGGAATCCGGCCGCAGCCAGCGCCGCCGGGCACCCCACAGACCGGCCCCGGCCCCCGCGAACGCCACCACCACCGCCACCGCCGCCGGCACCCCCAGCCGCGGCAGCACCGCGATCGGCGAGGCGTCCCACGGCAGCGCGTACTCGTCCTGCCCCTGGAACAGGAACGGCAGCGTCTTCGTGAAGAACAGCGTCGGGCTCGGCATCACCAGCGCCCCCGCCAGCGACATCCCCACCGGCACCAGCACCGCCACCGCCAGCCCCCGCCACCGCCGGGCCAGGACGAAGAGCACCCCCAGCGGCACCAGCATCGGCTTGCAGGCGATCGCCAGCCCCACCACCAGGCCGGCCGCGCACCACCGCCGCCGGTGCGCGAGCAGCACGGCCAGCGGCAGGGCCGCCGCCGAGACGGCCGTCCAGTTCCCGATCAGCACGAGGTTCACGTACGGCTTGTACGCCAGGGCCAGCACCGCGAAGCCCCCGACCGCCAGCCGCGACCGCAGCGGCACCGAGAACAGCCTCAGCGCCGCCAGCCAGCCCGCGCCCAGCAGCCCGGACATCCCGAGGGGCAGCAGCCAGCGCAGCACCTCCCGCGGCAGCAGCGCCTCGGGCACCGCGATCAGCACCGCGCTGGGCAGGTACAGGAACCGCTCGTCCTCGTACGGGGAGCCACCGTCCAGCAGCGTCCGCGCGGCCTTGACCACGAACGCGTTGTCGGAGCCCCAGTTCGCCCGCAGGCTCGTGGACACCGCGATGAACAACAGGACCCCGACGGAAGCCACCCGCCAGAGCCGCGGGGCCGGCCCGGTCAGCCAGGCGGTCACCCGCGCCGCCCCGGACGGCCGCCGCCACCGCATGAGCCAGACGCTCGGCCGCAGCCCCACCGCACTCCCCCTCGGTCCGCGCGTCAGCGCTTGCGCTCGACCCTGCGCTCGTCCCAGACAGGTTCCTGAGTCTCCCGCACCACACCGTCCGAACCGAAGACCAGAAAACGGTCAAAGGTCCGGGCGAACCAGCGGTCGTGCGTCACGCACAGCACGGTCCCCTCGTACGACTCCAGACCGTCCTGCAGGGCCTCCGCCGACTCCAGGTCGAGGTTGTCCGTCGGCTCGTCCAGCAGCAGCGCCGTCGTCCCCGCCAGCTCCAGCAGCAGGATCTGGAAACGGGCCTGCTGCCCGCCCGACAGCCGCTCGAACTTCTGCTCGCCCTGCCGCTCCAGCTCGTAGCGGCGCAGCACCGCCATCGCCGCGCCGAGCGGCTTCGCCGCCTCCGTCCACAGGATGTCGACCAGCGTGCGCCCGAACAGCTCCGGGTGGGCGTGCGTCTGCGCGAAATGGCCGGGAAGCACCCGTGCGCCCAGCTTCCAGTCCCCCGTGTGCTTGACGTCCTCGCCCGCCAGCAGCCGCAGGAAGTGCGACTTGCCGGAACCGTTCGAGCCCAGCACCGCGACCCGCTCCCCGTAGAACACCTCCAGCGAGAAGGGCTTCATCAGCCCCGTCAGCTCCAGGTTCTCCACGGTCAGCGCCCGCACGCCCGTCCGGCCGCCCTTCAGGCGCATCCGGATCTCCTGCTCGCGCGGCGGCTCCGGCGGCGGACCTGCCTCCTCGAACTTCTGGAAACGGGTCTGCATCGCCCGGTACCGCGAGGCCATGTCCGGGCTGCTCGCCGCCTGGTTGCGCAGCCGCAGCACCAGGGCCTTCAGGCGGGCGTGCTCCTCGTCCCAGCGGCGCTTGAGCTCCTCGAACCGGGCGAAGCGCTCCTTGCGGGCGTCGTGGTACGTGTCGAAGCCCGCGCCGTGCACCCAGACGTCCGTACCCGTCGGGCTCGGCTCCAGGCTGATGATCTTCTCGGCGGCCCGCGACAGCAGCTCCCGGTCGTGCGACACGAACAGCACGGTCTTGCGGGTGGCCTTCAGCTGCTCCTCCAGCCACCGCTTGCCCGGGACGTCGAGGTAGTTGTCCGGCTCGTCGAGCAGCAGCACCTCGTCCGGCCCGCGCAGCAGCGCCTCCAGCACCAGCCTCTTCTGCTCACCGCCCGACAGCGTCCGCACCTCCCGGAACTGCGCCCGGTCGAACGGGATGTCCAGCGCGGCCGTCGTACAGACGTCCCACAGGGTCTCCGCCTCGTAGCCCTGTACGTCGGCCCAGTCGCTCAGCGCCTGCGCGTACGCCATCTGCGCGGCCTCGTCGTCCACCGTCAGGATCAGCTGCTCGGCCCGGTCCACCGCCTTCGCGGCTTCCCGGACCCGCGGCTGCGCCACCGAGACCAGCAGGTCGCGCACGGTCGTCTCGTCCCGGACCGATCCCACGAACTGCGACATCACCCCGAGGCCGCCGCTGATCGCGACCCCGCCGCCGTGCGGCTGGAGCTCGCCTGAGATCAGCTTCAGCAGGGTGGACTTGCCGGCGCCGTTCGCCCCGACCAGGGCCACCACCGACCCCTCCCCCACGCGGAAGGAGACGTCGGGGAGCAGCACCCGCCCGTCGGGAAGGTAGTACTCCAGGTGGCTGGCTTCGAGATGTCCCATGCCGGGCATTGTCCCCGCCCGGCCGGGCCGGACCCAAACGGGTTACGGGTCAGCAGCAGCCCTTGCCCGGCAGGGTGCGCATGTTCCGCGCCTCCTTGCTGCGGGCGGCCAGCAGCTCGTCCGCCGGGTAGCCGACCTCCTCCAGGGTCAGCCCGTGCGGCTTGACCACGTGCACCGAGGAGTCCCGTACGGCGGCGGCCAGCACCTGCCCGGGCCACTCGACGGGCCGGTGCCCGTCGCCCACGTGGAGGAGGGCGCCGACCAGCGAGCGGACCATGTTGTGGCAGAACGCGTCCGCGCGGACCGTGGCGGTGACGATGCCGTCCTCGGCACGCTCCCAGCCGAGCTCCTGGAGCGTGCGGATGGTCGTGGCGCCCTCGCGCTTCTTGCAGTACGCGGCGAAGTCGTGCTCGCCGAGCAGGGCCTGCGAGGCCGCGTTCATCGCGTCCACGTCGAGCGGCCACTGGTGCCACAGGACGTGCCCGCGCCGCAGCGGGTCGACGCCGGCCTGGTGGTCGCCGACGCGGTAGGCGTACCGGCGCCAGATCGCGGAGAAGCGCGCGTTGAAGCCCTCGGGGGCCTCGGCGGCCTTCCACACCCGTACGTCGTGCGGCAGCCGGCCCGCGAGGCGGCGCAGCAGCTTGTCGTGGTGCTCGGCCCACACCTCTTCGGCGAGGTCGAACTGCGCGACCTGCCCGCGCGCGTGCACCCCGGCGTCGGTACGCCCGGCCACGGTCAGCTCGACGGGCTCCTTGAGCCGCATCACGGTCTGCAGGGCGCTCTCCAGCTCGCCCTGGACGGTCCGCAGCGTGCGCTGCTTCGCCCAGCCGGAGAAGTCCTTGCCGTCGTAGCTCAGGTCCAGCCGTACCCGGACGTGCCCGGGCTCCACCTCGTCACTCACGTGACAGATCCTCTCAGACGTGCGGAAACGCGGAACGGGCCCGCCCCGGGAGGGGGCGGGCCCGTTCAGAGCCTTCTCAGCGTGATCCCGGAAGGGATCAGGCCTCCTTGGTCTCCTCGGCGGCGGGAGCCTCGGCGGCCTCGGCCTCCTTGACGGCACGCTTGGTGGCGGCCTCGGCCTCACCGGTGGCCTGCTGGGCCACGGTCAGGGCCTCGACCAGCTCGATCACGGCCATCGGGGCGTTGTCGCCACGACGGTTGCCGATCTTGGTGATGCGCGTGTAACCACCGGGGCGGTTCTCGTAGCGCGGGGCGATCTCGGTGAACAGCGTGTGCACGATGCTCTTGTCCGTGATCGTCTGCAGCACCAGGCGACGGTTGTGGATGTCGCCCTTCTTGGCCTTGGTGACCAGACGCTCGGCGTAGGGACGCAGGCGGCGGGCCTTGGCCTCGGTGGTGGTGATGCGGCCGTGCTCGAAGAGGGCCTTCGCGAGGTTCGCGAGGAGGTGCTTCTCGTGCGCGGCGGAGCCGCCCAGGCGGGCACCCTTTGCGGGACGCGGCATTGTTACTCCTTCAAATCTGCACCGGCCGTGTCAGGTACCGGAGTCAGTTCCCTCAGGCGGTCGCGAGAGGGTGGGTGCGGGGGGCGCGAGCCCCCCGCAAGCTCTTCTAGTACTGCTCGGTCTCGACGAAACCGGCGTCCGCGTCGTCGTCGGCGCCGAAGGCGTCGGCGGCGGCGGTCGGGTCGAATCCGGGCGGGCTGTCCTTGAGGGCCAGGCCCATGCCGGCCAGCTTCGCCTTGACCTCGTCGATCGACTTCGCACCGAAGTTGCGGATGTCGAGCAGGTCGGCCTCGGAGCGGGCGACGAGCTCACCCACGGAGTGGATGCCCTCGCGCTTGAGGCAGTTGTACGACCGAACGGTGAGCTCCAGCTCCTCGATCGGCAGCGCCAGGTCGGCGGCCAGGGCGGCGTCCGTGGGGGACGGGCCCATGTCGATGCCCTCGGCGTCGATGTTGAGCTCGCGCGCCAGACCGAACAGCTCGACCAGGGTCTTGCCGGCGGACGCCATGGCGTCGCGCGGGCGCATGGCCTGCTTGGTCTCGACGTCGACGATCAGCTTGTCGAAGTCGGTGCGCTGCTCGACTCGGGTCGCCTCGACCTTGTAGGTGACCTTGAGGACCGGGCTGTAGATGGAGTCGACCGGGATGCGGCCGATCTCCTGGCCCAGCTGCTTGTTCTGGACGGCGGAGACGTAGCCGCGACCGCGCTCGACGGTCAGCTCCATCTCCAGCTTGCCCTTGCCGTTGAGCGTGGCGAGGACCAGGTCCGGGTTGTGCACCTCGACACCGGCCGGGGGCGCGATGTCGGCGGCGGTGACCAGGCCGGGGCCCTGCTTGCGCAGGTACATCACGACCGGCTCGTCGTGCTCCGAGGAGACGACCAGCTGCTTGATGTTGAGGATGATGTCCGTGACGTCTTCCTTGACGCCCGGCACGGTGGTGAACTCGTGCAGGACGCCGTCCACGCGGATGCTGGTGACAGCGGCACCCGGGATGGAGGACAGGAGGGTACGGCGCAGGGAGTTGCCGAGGGTGTAGCCGAAGCCCGGCTCCAGCGGCTCGATCACGAACCGCGAGCGGTACTCGTCGACGACCTCTTCGGTCAGCGAAGGACGCTGAGCGATAAGCATGTCTTTTCCTTCATTCGTGGACGCCCACTATTTGACGCCCGACGGGTAAAGCCAGGTACAGCAAGGGTACGGGCGGTACGGCCCCCCGAAGGGGTACGTACCGCCCGGACACTCAAAGACGCACAGGCGTCGCTGCGTCAGACGCGGCGGCGCTTCGGCGGGCGGCAGCCGTTGTGCGGGGTGGGGGTGACGTCCTGGATCGAGCCGACCTCGAGGCCGGTGGCCTGGAGGGAGCGGATCGCGGTCTCACGGCCGGAGCCGGGACCCTTGACGAAGACGTCGACCTTGCGCATGCCGTGCTCCTGCGCGCGGCGGGCGGCCGACTCGGCGGCCATCTGCGCGGCGAAGGGGGTGGACTTGCGCGAGCCCTTGAAGCCGACGTGGCCGGCGGAGGCCCAGGAGATCACGTTGCCGGACGGGTCCGTGATCGAAACGATGGTGTTGTTGAACGTGCTCTTGATGTGGGCGTGCCCGTGAGCGACGTTCTTCTTTTCCTTGCGGCGCACCTTCTTGGCAGCGCCCTGACGACCCTTGGGGGGCATCTCTTACTCCTACGGGAGGTGGTCGGTCCTACAGCGCAAGACCGCTGAACAGGACTACTTCTTGCCCGGCTTCTTCTTACCGGCGATCGCGCGACGCGGGCCCTTGCGGGTACGCGCGTTCGTGCTGGTGCGCTGACCGTGCACGGGCAGGCCACGACGGTGGCGGATGCCCTGGTAGCACTGGATCTCGATCTTGCGGCGAATGTCGCCCTGGATCTCGCGGCGGAGGTCACCCTCGGTACGGAGGTTGGCGTCCACGTACTCGCGGATCTTGACGAGGTCCTCTTCGGCCAGGTCACGAACGCGGGTGTTCGGGTTCACGCCGGTGGAGGCGAGGATCTCCTTGGACCGGGTGCGCCCGATACCGAAGACGTAGGTGAGTGCGATCTCCACACGCTTTTCGCGCGGGATGTCAACACCGGAAACGCGTGCCATTCAATGGCTCCTGTGTGTTCGGGGGTCTTCCGCAGAACCGATCCCGACCGCCGACCACCCTGCTGGGCAGTGGTACGTCCGGGTCCCCGGCCCCCGCCGGAGGTGCCGCCGGCCCTTCTCAGGGCTGGGCGGGTTCTGCGTATGTACGTTTTCTTACGTCGCGCGAAGAACTGCGTAGTGCAGGTCGGTCGGCGTGCGTCAGCCCTGGCGCTGCTTGTGGCGCAGGTTGTCGCAGATGACCATGACCCGACCGTGGCGGCGGATCACCTTGCACTTGTCGCAGATCTTCTTGACGCTCGGCTTGACCTTCATGTTGGTGAGGTTCTCCGGGTCAGTGCCACCACCCGCACCGGGACGGATGCCCAGGCAGGAGTGAGGACAAGATCTACTTGTATCGGTAGACGATCCGGCCACGCGTCAGGTCGTACGGAGACAGCTCCACAACGACCCGGTCATCGGGGAGGATGCGGATGTAGTGCATACGCATCTTGCCGCTGATGTGCGCGAGGACCTTGTGACCGTTCTGGAGTTCCACCTTGAACATGGCGTTCGGGAGGGACTCGATCACGGTGCCCTCGATCTCGATGGCACCTTGCTTCTTGGCCACGCTTCGCCTTTCGAATCGGCTACCTTGATCGGCCCACAGGCATGGAAATGCACGTGAGCCGACGAGTCAGTCTACGTCAGGGCACCCAGAAAGACGAATCCGGAAAGTTTGCCCATGAGTCTAGATCATTAAGCGACGGCTACCCGAGGGGGTCCGGGGCCGTGGTGACCCCGTACTCCGCGAGCTTCGCCTTGCCGCAGTCCGGGCTGGTCAGGACGATCGGGCCGGCCTCCGTCAGCGCCACCGAGTGCTCCCAGTGCGAGGACCAGGTGCCGTCCGTGGTGATGACCGTCCAGTCGTCCGCGAGGACCTCCGTCTGGGCCGTGCCCAGGGAGACCATCGGCTCGATCGCCAGGCACAGGCCCGGGACCAGCTTGATGCCCTTGCCCCGCTTGCGCGAGACGTAGTTCAGCAGGTGAGGGTCCATGTGCATCTCGGAGCCGATGCCGTGGCCGCCGTAGTCCTCGATGATCCCGAACTTCCCGAGGCTGTGCTCACCGGTCGAGGGCCGGGGCTGGCGCTTGATGTAGCCCTCGATCGCCTTCGAGATGTCCACCAGGCGGTTGCCGGGCTTCATGGCCGCGATGCCGGCCCACATCGACTCCTCGGTCACCCGGGACAGCTCGATCAGCTCCGGCGCGTGACCGGTGCCGACGAAGGCCGTGTAGGCCGCGTCGCCGTGCCAGCCGTCGACGATGGCGCCCGCGTCGATGGAGATGACGTCGCCGTCCTTGAGGACGGTCTTGTCGTCCGGGATGCCGTGGACGACGACCTCGTTCACCGAGGTGCAGATCGTCGCGGGGAAGCCCCCGTAGCCGAGGAAGTTCGACTTGGCCCCGGCGTCGGCGATCACCTTCCGGGCCACCATGTCCAGGTCCCTCGTCGTGGAGCCCGGCACGGCCGCCTCACGGGTCGCCGCGTGGATCGCGGCGACGACCAGCCCTGCCTCCCGCATCTTCGCGATCTGCTCGGGGGTCTTCAGCTGAACCATTGAAACGGGCCTTCCCTCTTCTGCGGCCGGACCGCCGCCGCCTTCGCGGAGGTGGTTGCCCTCCGCTGTGGTACCTCGATTATCGGCTGACGCCACACGCCACCCTGCCACGCAGACGGCCGCGGCGCCCTTGAGGACACCGCGGCCGTACTGTCGGTCACGAACCGATGGACTACTTCTTCAGGGCGTCCATCGCCCGCTTGGTGATCTCGTGCACCTCGCCGAGGGCGGAGATGGTCACCAGCAGGCCCTGGGCCTTGTAGTAGTCGATGATCGGCTCGGTCTGCGTGTGGTAGACCTCCAGCCGGTTGCGGACCGTGGCCTCGGAGTCGTCGTCGCGCTGGTAGAGCTCGCCGTCGCACTTGTCGCAGACGCCCTCGACCTTCGGCGCCGCGTAGATCACGTGGAAGACGTGCGCGGAATCCTTGCGGCAGATCCGCCGGCCGGCGATCCGCTTGACGACCTCGTCCTCCTCGACCTCCAGGTCGAGGACGGCGTCCAGCTTCATGCCCGCACCGGTGAGCATCTCGTCCAGGGCCTCGGCCTGGGCGACGTTGCGCGGGAAGCCGTCGAGCAGGAAACCGCCCGCCGCGTCCGGCTGCTGCATCCGGTCCTTGGCCATGCCGACGGTGATCTCGTCCGGGACGAGCTCGCCCTTGTCCATGAACGACTTCGCCCGGCGGCCCAGCTCGGTGTTCTGGCTGATGTTGGCGCGGAAGAGGTCGCCCGTGGAGATGTGCGGGATCGACAGGTTCTTGGCGAGGAACGCGGCCTGCGTTCCCTTGCCCGCCCCGGGGGGTCCGACGAGGACGATTCGCATCAGCGGAGGAACCCTTCGTAGTTGCGCTGCTGGAGCTGGCTCTCGATCTGCTTCACGGTTTCCAGACCCACACCCACGATGATGAGGATGCTCGTCCCGCCGAACGGGAAGTTCTGGTTCGCTCCGAAGCCGGCCAACGCCATTGTCGGCACAAGAGCGATCAGACCCAGGTACAGCGACCCCGGCCAAGTGATCCGGTTGAGTACGTAGCTCAGGTACTCGGCGGTAGGCCGGCCGGCGCGGATGCCCGGGATGAACCCACCATACTTCTTCATGTTGTCCGCAACTTCCTCGGGGTTGAACGAGATCGCCACGTAGAAGAACGCGAAGAAGACGATCAGGAGGAAGTAGGTGGCGATGTAGTACGGGTGGTCGCCCTTGACGAAGTGCTTCTGGATCCAGGTCGCCCAGCCGGCCGTCGAGCCGCTGAACTGCACGATCAGCGCCGGGATGTACAGCAGCGACGAGGCGAAGATGACCGGGATGACACCGGCCTGGTTCACCTTGAGCGGGATGTAGGTGGACGTACCGCCATAAGCACGGCGGCCGATCATGCGCTTCGCGTACTGGACGGGGATCCTGCGCTGCGCCTGCTCGACGAAGACCACCAGGGCCACCATCGCGAGGCCCACCAGGATGACCACGCCGAACTCCACCCAGCCATCAGCGATCTTGCCCTGGAGCTTGATGGTCCAGAGAGCGCCGACGAAGCCGGCCGCGATCGAGATGAACATCAGGATGGACATGCCGTTGCCGATGCCGCGGTCGGTGATGAGCTCACCGAGCCACATGACGACACAGGTGCCGGCGGTCATGGTGACCACCATGACGACCGTGGTGAAGATCGAGCGGTCCGGGACGATCTCACGAGCGACCGGGCAGGTGCCGAACAGGGCGCCGGTCCGCGCGGTGGCGACCAGGCCCGTGCCCTGGAGGATCGCGAGTGCGACCGTCAGATAGCGCGTGTACTGGGTGATCTTCGCCGTGCCGGACTGTCCCTCTTTCTTGAGGTTCTCCAGCTTCGGGATGACCACGGTCAGCAGCTGCAGGATGATGCTCGCCGTGATGTACGGCATGATGCCGAGCGCGAAGATCGTGATCTGCAGCAGCGCACCGCCGCTGAACATGTTGACGAGACCGAAGAGGCTGTTGCTGCTCCCCATCTGGTCCACACAGATCTGAACGTTCTTGTAGCTCACGCCGGGTACCGGGATGTGGGACCCGAGCCGATACAGCACGATGATGCCGAGCGTGAAGAGCAGCTTCTTGCGCAGGTCGGGCGTCTTGAACGCCCGGGCGAACGCGGTGAGCACGGTGCCTCCTGCGACCCCCGCGCTACTGCGTCAGAGGTGACGGTCTGAGGATCGACGATTACGTACAAGCAAAGGTGCAGGCCACCTTACCGGCGACTGCGTCCCCCGTGGAACGACCAACCGGGGATGCCCCATATGTGAGGCATCCCCGGTCGGGTTTCTAGCTATTTGTCACAGAGTTCGTCTTAGACGAGCTCGGTCACGGTGCCGCCGGCGGCGGCAATCTTCTCCTTGGCGGAGGCGGAGACGGCGTCAACCGAAACCGTCAGCGCCACGGAGATCTCGCCCTGGCCCAGGACCTTGACGAGGCTGTTCTTGCGAACCGCGCCCTTGGCGACCAGGTCGGCCACCGTGACCTCTCCACCCTCGGGGTAGAGGGCACCGAGCTTGTCCAGGTTGACGACCTGGAACTCGGTGCGGAACGGGTTCTTGAAGCCCTTGAGCTTCGGCAGACGCATGTGGAGGGGCATCTGCCCACCCTCGAAGCGCGTCGGAACCTGGTAGCGGGCCTTCGTACCCTTGGTACCACGACCAGCCGTCTTACCCTTCGACGCCTCACCGCGACCCACACGGGTCTTCGCGGTCTTGGCACCGGGGGCGGGACGGAGGTTGTGGGCCTTCAGCGGGCTGTTCTCAGCCATGATTAGTCAACCTCCTCAACCGTCACGAGGTGGCGGACGGTGTGCACCATGCCGCGGAACTCGGGGCGGTCCTCCTTGACGACCACGTCGTTCAGGCGCTTGAGCCCGAGCGAACGGAGGGTGTCGCGGTGGTTCTGCTTGCTGCCGATGTACGACTTCGTCTGCGTGATCTTGAGGCGGGCCATCAGACACCCGCCCCAGCGCGCGCACGAAGCAGAGCCGCGGGGGCGACGTCCTCGAGCGGCAGACCACGGCGAGCCGCGATCTCCTCGGGACGCTGCAGGCCCTTCAGGGCCTCCACGGTCGCGTGCACGATGTTGATCGCGTTGTCGGAGCCGAGCGACTTCGACAGGATGTCGTGAACGCCGGCGCACTCCAGAACGGCGCGCACCGGGCCACCGGCGATAACACCGGTACCGGGGGAAGCAGGCTTCAGCAGGACAACGCCGGCCGCCTTCTCGCCCTGGATCGGGTGCGGGATGGTGCCCTGGATGCGGGGAACCTTGAAGAAGTTCTTCTTGGCTTCCTCGACGCCCTTGGCGATGGCCGCGGGAACTTCCTTGGCCTTGCCGTAACCGACACCTACGGTGCCGTCACCGTCACCCACCACGACGAGCGCGGTGAAGCTGAAGCGACGACCACCCTTGACAACCTTGGCGACACGGTTGATCGCGACAACGCGCTCAACGTAAGCGGTCTTCTCGGCGGCAGCGCCACCGTCGCGACCCTTCCGGTCCCGCCGCTCGCCGCCACCGGCACCGCTGCCGCGGCGCTGGGGTCCAGCCATTGGATTACCTCTCTCTGTTACGTCCGTGAGTCCCGGAACCGGGGCTTAGAACTTCAGCCCGGCTTCGCGGGCGGCGTCAGCCAGAGCGGCAATGCGCCCGGCGTATCGGTTGCCACCGCGGTCGAACACGACGGTCTCGACACCCGCGGCCTTGGCACGCTCGGCGACGAGCGCGCCGACGGCCTGGGCCTGGGAGCTCTTGTCGCCCTCGCCACCGCGGATCGAAGCGTCCAGGGTCGACGCCGACGCAAGGGTGTGACCCTTGAGGTCGTCGATGACCTGGGCAACGATGTTGCGGTTGGAACGCGTCACGACGAGGCGCGGACGCTCCGCCGTACCCGAGACGTTCTTGCGGATGCGGATGTGGCGGCGAGCCTTGGCAGCGCGCTTGTACGCGTCGCCCTTGGCGATCTTCACACCGTATGCCATGGCTACTTACCAGCCTTTCCGACCTTGCGGCGGATGACCTCGCCGGCGTACTTGACACCCTTGGCCTTGTACGGGTCGGGCTTCCGCAGCTTGCGGATGTTGGCGGCGACCTCGCCGACCTTCTGCTTGTCGATGCCCTCGACCGAGAACTTGGTCGGGGACTCGACCTTGAACGAGATGCCGTCGGGCGCCGTGACCAGGATCGGGTGGCTGTAGCCGAGCTGGAACTCCAGGTCGGAGCCCTTCGCGGCCACGCGGTAACCGACACCGCTGATCTCGAGAGCCTTGACGTACCCCTGGGTCACGCCGGTGATCATGTTCGCCACCAGCGTGCGGGACAGGCCGTGCAGGGCCTTGTTCTGACGCTCGTCGTTCGGACGGGTGACGTTCAGAACGCCGTCCTCACCCTTGACGATCTCGATCGGCGCGGCGACGGTGTGCGTGAGCAGACCCTTGGGGCCCTTCACCGCAACCGTGCGGCCATCGATGGTGACGTCCACACCGGCGGGAACCTGGATGGGGAGCTTGCCGATTCGCGACATTGCTTTTCCTCCGTTCCCGACTACCAGACGTAGGCGAGGACTTCCCCACCTACGCCCTTCTTGCCTGCCTGCTGGCCGGTCAGGAGACCGTGCGACGTGGAGATGATCGCCACGCCCAGGCCACCGAGGACCTTCGGCAGGTTGGTGGACTTCGCGTACACGCGCAGACCGGGCTTCGAGATCCGCTTGATGCCCGCGATGGAGCGCTCACGGTTCGGCCCGAACTTCAGCTCGAGGACGAGGTTCTTGCCGACCTCGGCGTCCTCGACCTTCCAGCCGGTGATGAAACCCTCCTGCTTGAGGATCTCCGCGATGTGCGACTTGATCTTGCTGTGCGGCATCACGACGGTGTCGTGGTACGCCGAGTTAGCGTTACGCAGACGCGTGAGCATGTCTGCGATCGGGTCAGTCATGGTCATGAAGTGGCCTTCGGCCTCTCTCGCCGGGGTTTCCTGTATGCGCCATCCCTCTCCCCGCTCAGAGGCGGGACGGGTGCGGTGCGGGGACCTACGGCGTAGTAAGTCGTTATGGGCGGCGGACGCCCAACCACACAAGCCTAAGGCATGCGCGGCCGGGCATCCGCCGACCAGATGCTTACCGAGAGTCTCTGGTACTTCCCCAAGTCCTTACGGACGGGAGGGAATTACCAGGAGCTCTTGGTCACGCCCGGCAGCTCGCCACGGTGAGCCATCTCACGAAGGCAGACGCGGCACAGGCCGAACTTGCGGTACACGGAGTGGGGACGACCGCAGCGCTGGCAGCGGGTGTACGCACGCACACCGAACTTGGGCTTGCGGGCAGCCTTCGCGATGAGAGCCTTCTTCGCCATCTCGCTTACGCCTCCTTGAAGGGGAAGCCGAGGTGACGAAGGAGGGCGCGGCCCTCGTCGTCGTTGGTCGCCGTGGTGACCACGGTGATGTCCATACCCCGGGTACGGTCGATCTTGTCCTGGTCGATCTCGTGGAACATGACCTGCTCCGTGAGACCGAAGGTGTAGTTGCCACGGCCGTCGAACTGCTTCGGCGACAGACCGCGGAAGTCACGGATACGCGGCAGCGCGAGCGACAGCGTACGGTCCAGGAACTCCCACATGCGGTCACCACGGAGGGTGACGTGGCAGCCGATCGGCTGACCCTCGCGCAGCTTGAACTGCGCGATGGACTTGCGGGCCTTCGTGACGGCCGGCTTCTGACCGGTGATCGTCGTCAGGTCGCGGATGGCACCGTCGATCAGCTTCGAGTCACGGGCGGCGTCGCCGACACCCATGTTCACGACGATCTTGACGAGACCGGGGATCTGCATGACGTTCTCGTAGGAGAACTCCTCACGCAGCTTGCCCGCGATGTCCTCGCGGTACTTCGTCTTCAGACGCGGAGTGGTAGCCATCAGATGTCCTCACCCGTGCGCTTGGCAACGCGGATCTTGTTGCCCTCGTCGTCGAAGCGGTAACCGACGCGGGTGACGACCTTCTTGCCGTCCTTCTCCACAACCAGCTGAACGTTGCTGACGTGGACCGGGGCCTCGGTGATCACGATGCCGCCGGCCTGGTTCTGGCCAGCCTTGGTGTGCTTCTTGACCCGGTTGACACCCTCGACGAGGACGCGGTCGTCGGCGGGGAAGGCCGCGATGACCTTGCCCTGCTTGCCCTTGTCCTTACCGGTGATGACCTGGACCAGGTCGCCCTTCTTGATCTTCATGCTTACAGCACCTCCGGCGCGAGCGAGATGATCTTCATGAACTTCTTCTCGCGCAGCTCACGGCCCACGGGGCCGAAGATACGGGTGCCGCGAGGGTCGCCGTCGTTCTTCAGAATGACGGCGGCGTTCTCGTCGAAGCGGATGTACGAGCCGTCCTGGCGGCGGCGCTCCTTGACGGTGCGAACGATGACCGCCTTGACGACGTCACCCTTCTTCACGTTGCCACCGGGGATCGCATCCTTGACGGTGGCGACGATGACGTCACCGATGCCCGCGTAGCGGCGACCGGAGCCACCGAGAACACGGATGCAAAGGATCTCCTTGGCACCAGTGTTGTCGGCGACACGCAGTCGCGACTCCTGCTGGATCACGTCTATCTCCTGTTTGTCTGCCGGTTCCCGGCCGGGGCTTCAGAGAAGCCCCGGCCGAGCCTGGCGGAACGAACCTGAAGGGTTACCCCTTCAAGTAATTACTTGGCCTTCTCGAGGATCTCGACGATGCGCCAGCGCTTGCTCGCCGACAGCGGACGCGTCTCCATGATGAGGACGCGGTCGCCGACGCCGGCAGCGTTCTGCTCGTCGTGCGCCTTGAGCTTGTTGGTACGGCGGATGACCTTGCCGTACAGCGCGTGCTTCACGCGGTCCTCGACGGCGACGACGACGGTCTTGTCCATCTTGTCGCTGACGACCAGGCCCTCACGGGTCTTGCGGAAACCGCGCTCGGTCTTCTCAGTCACGTTGTTCTCGCTCATCAGGCGTTCTCCACCGTCTCGATACCGAGCTCACGCTCGTGCATCAGGGTGTAGATGCGAGCGATGTCCTTACGGACGGACTTGAGCCGGCCGTTGTTCTCCAGCTGGCCGGTGGCCGCCTGGAAACGGAGCTTGAACAGCTCCTCCTTGGCCTCGCGCAGCTTGGCAACGAGCTCCTCGTTGCCGAGCTCGCGGAGCTCGGACGCCTTGGTTCCCGTCGCCATCACGACTCACCTGCCTCGCGCTTGACGATGCGGCACTTCATCGGCAGCTTGTGGGCCGCACGAGTGAGAGCCTCACGCGCAATCTTTTCGTTCGGGTAGGACAGCTCGAACATGACCCGGCCCGGGTGCACGTTCGCGATCCACCACTCGGGGGAACCCTTACCGGAACCCATGCGGGTCTCGGCAGGCTTCTTCGTCAGCGGACGGTCCGGGTAGATGTTGATCCAGACCTTGCCGCCACGCTTGATGTGGCGGGTCATCGCGATACGAGCCGCCTCGATCTGGCGGTTCGTCACGTAGGCGGGGGTGAGCGCCTGGATGCCGTACTCGCCGAACGAGACCTCAGTACCGCCCTTGGCCATACCGCTGCGCTTCGGGTGGTGCTGCTTGCGGTGCTTGACCCTACGAGGGATCAGCATGTCGGTCAGGCCTCCGTTCCGGTGCTCTCGGCCGGAGCGGCGGCGGGAGCGTCGGCCTTGGGGGCCTCGGCACCAGCAGCCTGCTGCGGCTTGCGGCCACCACGGCCGCCGCGCTCGCCACCACGGCCACCACGGCCGGCGGGACGGTCGCCAGCGCCGGCGCCACGGGCCGGGCGGTTACCCGCACGGGCCGCAGCGTTCTCGGCGCGAACCTCGGCGATGTTCTTGACGTCGCCCTTGTAGATCCAGACCTTCACACCGATACGGCCGAAGGTGGTCTTGGCCTCGAAGAAGCCGTAGTCCACGTTCGCGCGCAGCGTGTGCAGCGGCACACGACCCTCGCGGTAGAACTCGGAGCGGGACATCTCGGCGCCGCCGAGACGACCGCCACACTGGATCTTGATGCCCTTGGCGCCGGCCTTCATGGTGCCCTGCATGCTCTTGCGCATGGCACGACGGAAGGAGACGCGGGAGGAGAGCTGCTCGGCAACGGCCTGGGCGACGAGCTGAGCGTCGAGCTCGGGGTTCTTGACCTCGAGGATGTTCAGCTGGACCTGCTTGCCCGTGAGCTTCTCGAGGTCACCGCGGATGCGGTCGGCCTCGGCGCCACGGCGGCCGATGACGATGCCGGGACGGGCGGTGTGGATGTCCACACGCACGCGGTCACGGGTGCGCTCGATCTCAACCTTCGAGATGCCGGCGCGCTCCATGCCGGACGTCATCATCCGACGGATGGCGACGTCTTCCTTGACGTAGTCCTTGTACAGCTTGTCGGCGTACCAACGCGACTTGAAGTCGGTGGTGATGCCGAGTCGGAACCCGTGCGGGTTTACCTTCTGGCCCATTACCGGGAACCTTCCTTGCTGCTGACGACCACGGTGATGTGGCTGGTCCGCTTGCGGATCCGGTAGGCACGGCCCTGGGCACGCGGACGGAACCGCTTCAGGGTCGGGCCCTCGTCCACGTACGCCTCGCTGATGACCAGCGTGGAGGCGTCCGGGTGGTTGTAGTTGTGCGCGGCGTTGGCAATGGCGCTGTCCAGCACCTTGCCGACCGGCACGCTCGCGGCCTGCGGGGCGAAACGCAGGACCGCCTGAGCCTCCGTGGCATCCATGCCACGGATGAGGTCCACCACGCGGCGGGCCTTCATGGGCGTGACGCGGATGTACCGCGCCTGGGCCCTGGCTTCCATGGTTGTCCCTTCGGTGTTAGTCATAGTCGTAACCACCCCGCGATTAGCGGCGCTTCGACTTCCGGTCGTCCTTGACGTGGCCGCGGAAGGTGCGAGTCGGCGAGAACTCGCCGAGCTTGTGGCCGACCATCGACTCGGTGACGAACACCGGGACGTGGGTCTTGCCGTTGTGCACCGCGATCGTGTGACCCAGCATGCTGGGGATGATCATCGAGCGACGGGACCAGGTCTTGATGACGTTCTTGGTGCCGGCTTCGTTCTGGGCGTCCACCTTCTTTACGAGGTGGTCGTCGACGAAGGGCCCCTTCTTGAGACTGCGCGGCATCTAAACCCGCTCCTAGCGCTTCTTGTTCGTCTTGCGGCGGCGGACGATGTACTTGCTCGAAGCCTTCTTCGGCGAGCGAGTACGACCCTCCTTCTGACCCCACGGGGAGACCGGGTGGCGACCACCGCTGGTCTTGCCCTCACCACCACCGTGCGGGTGGTCAACCGGGTTCATCGCGACACCGCGGACGGTCGGGCGGACGCCCTTCCAGCGCATGCGGCCGGCCTTGCCCCAGTTGATGTTCGACTGCTCGGCGTTGCCGACCTCGCCGACCGTGGCGCGGCAGCGCGCGTCGACGAGACGGATCTCACCGGACGGCATGCGGAGGTGGGCCATCACGCCCTCCTTCGCGAGCAGCTGCACGGAGGCACCAGCCGAACGCGCGAACTTGGCGCCGCCACCGGGGCGGAGCTCGATCGCGTGGATCGTGGTACCGACCGGGATGTTGCGGAGCGCGAGGTTGTTGCCCGGCTTGATGTCGGCCGTGGGGCCGTTCTCAATCCGGTCACCCTGCTGCAGACCGCGCGGCGCGATGATGTAGCGCTTCTCGCCGTCGGCGTAGTGCAGCAGCGCGATGCGCGCGGTGCGGTTGGGGTCGTACTCGATGTGCGCGACCTTGGCCGGCACGCCGTCCTTGTCGTGACGACGGAAGTCGATCACGCGGTAGGCGCGCTTGTGGCCACCGCCCTGGTGGCGAACGGTCACACGACCGGTGTTGTTACGGCCGCCCTTGCTGTGCAGGGGGCGGACCAGCGACTTCTCCGGCGTGGACCGCGTGATCTCGACAAAGTCGGCGACGCTGGAGCCACGACGGCCCGGGGTCGTCGGCTTGTACTTGCGGATACCCATTTCTCAGTCCTCGTCCGATTCCGGACGACTAGACCTCCGTTAGGAGGCCTGGCCGCCGAAGATGTCGATACGGTTGCCCTCGGCAAGGGTCACGATGGCGCGCTTGGTGTTGGCGCGCTTGCCGAAACCGGTCTTGGTGCGCTTGCGCTTACCCTGACGGTTGATCGTGTTGACCCCGGTGACCTTGACCGAGAAGACCGCCTCGACGGCCTGCTTGATCTGGGTCTTGTTGGCGCCGGGCGCGACGATGAACGTGTACTTGTTCTCGTCCAGCAGCGCGTAGCTCTTCTCCGAGACGACCGGCTTGATCAGCAGGTCGCGCGGGTCGGTGAAGGTCTTGCTGGTAACGGTCGCCTCAGACATCAGGCCTCGTTCCCTTCGGTCTCATCGGCCTTGGGGCCAGACACGAAGGACTCGAGCGCGGCCTGGGTGAAGACCACGTCGTCAGAGACGATCACGTCGTACGTGTTCAGCTGGCCCGGCTCCAGGATGTGAACCTGGGGCAGGTTGCGGGCGGACAGCCACGCCAGCTCGTCAGAGCGCTCGGCGACCAGGAGCAGGTTCTTGCGCTCCGAGATCTTGCCGAACAGCGTCTTGGCGGCCTTCGTGGAGGCGGCACCCTCGACCACGCCGGTGACGACGTGGATGCGGGAGTGACGCGCACGGTCCGAGAGGGCACCGCGGAGGGCGGCGGCCTTCATCTTCTTGGGGGTCCGCTGCGAGTAGTCACGCGGCACGGGGCCGTGGACGACGCCACCGCCGGCGAACTGCGGAGCGCGGGTCGAACCCTGACGCGCGCGGCCGGTGCCCTTCTGGCGGTAAGGCTTCTTGCCACCACCACGGACTTCGCCACGGGTCTTGGTCTTGTGCGTGCCCTGACGGGCAGCTGCCAGCTGGGCGACGACGACCTGGTGGATCAGCGGAACGCTGGTCTTCGCGTCGAAGATCTCCGCGGGGAGCTCGACGGTACCGGCCTTGTCGCCTGCCGGCGAAAGGATGTCAATGGTGCTCATTACCTCAAGCCCCCTTGGCCGCGGTACGGACCAGGACGAGGCCGCCGTTCGGACCGGGGACCGCGCCCTTGATGAGGAGCAGACCCTTCTCCGCGTCAACCGCGTGGATGGTCAGGTTCTGGGTGGTGACGCGCTCGTTACCCATGCGACCGGCCATGCGCATGCCCTTGAAGACACGCCCAGGGGTGGCGCAGCCACCGATCGAACCGGGGGAGCGGTGCTTGCGCTGCACACCGTGACCGGCGCCGAGGCCCCGGAAGTTGTGCCGCTTCATGACACCGGCGAAGCCCTTGCCCTTGCTGTTGCCCGTGACGTCAACCTTGACGCCGGACTCGAAGATCTCAGCGGTGATCTCCTGGCCGAGCGTGTACTCGCTGGCGTCGGAGGTGCGGAGCTCCACCAGGTGGCGGCGGGGGGTCACGTCGGCCTTGGCGAAGTGGCCCTTGAGGGGCTTGTTCACCTTGCGCGGGTCGATCTCGCCGAAGGCGATCTGGACCGACTCGTAGCCGTCGGTGTCGTTAGTACGGACCTGGGTCACGACGCAGGGGCCGGCCTTGACGACGGTCACCGGGACGACACGGTTGTTCTCGTCCCAGACCTGGGTCATGCCGAGCTTCTCGCCCAGGACGCCCTTGATCTGCTTTGCCATCTTCTCGACGCCTCTCAGAGCTTGATCTCGATGTCAACGCCGGCCGGAAGGTCCAGGCGCATCAGCGAGTCAACGGTCTTGGGCGTCGGGTCGAGGATGTCGATCAGGCGCTTGTGCGTGCGCATCTCGAAGTGCTCGCGCGAGTCCTTGTACTTGTGCGGCGACTTGATGACGCAGTACACGTTCTTCTCAGTGGGCAGCGGCACCGGGCCCGCGACCGACGCACCAGTGCGGGTCACCGTCTCGACGATCTTCTTCGCCGAGGAGTCGATGACCTCGTGGTCGTAGGCCTTGAGCCGGATGCGGATCTTCTGTCCCGCCATGGCTACTCCGTAGTCCTGTCTCTGTGTGGAAACGCTCTGGCTCCCGGTGGGCCGCAGGAGGAGCTCCCGCAGCCTTTCTCCGACCCACGCGGTCGGGCGTGTCGCACTCCCTCCACAGAAAATTCCCATACGGAAATTCCCTCATCCAAGGGGGTGCGGTCCCTGGACCGCGCATCGGGGGAAAGACACCCGCCGAGTGCCTGGTGGGAACCGTGCTGTCACTTCCCAGAAGATTCCCGTACGTCCGTCCTCATTGCTGCCCCGAGAGGCAGATTAAGGACGACGAGTACTGTGGGACTCGCTTCCGGTCCTCCCGGCGGGAGGCGCGCAGCATCGGTACTCAACCGAGCAACTTGAGTAGTCTGCCATACGAGACACGTACCTGGCCAATCGGGCCGAAGAGAATACCCCGCCGCGCGGACACGTCAAACCGCGCCACACGGCGGGGACCCCAGGTCAGGACCTCGCCAGGTTCCTGCACCCCTCGCCGTGAATGTCCCCGCTGCGGTCGTACGGATCCGAGGCCGGCCCGGAGGGCTGTGTTCCGCCCGGCGCGTCCTGCGGGAAGTCCGGGTGCAGGAAACCCCGGTCCGTCTCGCACCGCACGTTCGACCACTCCGCCTTGTACGTGTGCAGCTGGAGCCGGCCCTCGGTGGCCCGCCAGCGCGACGGGTCGAGCACGGAGAAGGTGATCTGCCGGCGCACGATCGTCCGCTGCACGCTCCCGTCCCCCCTCGTCATCGGGTGCACGAAGGTGTAGTCGGTGACCACCAGCACCTCCCCGGGCTCCCCCGCCTCCGCGCGCATGCTGCCGCGCACCTTGACCACGGAGCCGGCCGGGCGGACCTCCGCGGGGTCGAAGCGGGTGAACAGGACGACGGGGTCGTCCTCGCCGCCGGGCCGCGCCAGGGAGCGCTCCACGCGCTGCGGGACCTCCGGCTGCCGGGGGTCCAGGAGCGCCAGCGCCGGCTCCGGGCGCTCGCCCCGCAGGGTGGCCGGCTCGAGATTGGCCGTGACCAGGAACCGCTTCGCCTTCGCGAGCGCGTCCGCCACCGCAGCCTCGGACATCCAGCCGACGGCCTTCGCGGCCGGGACCTCGATACCGGCGGCGCCCTCGGCCCACTGGAGGGCCGGCGAGCCGCGGAAGGGCTCCTTCAGGGTCGGGCGGTCCGGGTGGACGGCCTCCGGCGGGCCGGTCGGACGTACGGACTCGCCCGGAAGGGGCGGGGCCTCAGCGGCTGCCCGACGGGCTTCGGCCGTCCCGGTCAGCCGGTCGATCAGCAACTCGGGCCGTACGACGACCAGCGCCAGGGCCGCGACGCCCACGATCGCCGCGGTCGCCTTCAGGCCCCGCCGGCGCCGCCGCCGGGCCTCCACGTCCTGCCAGGCCGGTCCCGTCCGCCACCCCGGAGGCTCACCCGGCGCGGGCCCGCCACGACGCCCGAACGGGCCGCGCCGCCCGGCGGCCCTGGCCCGCTCCTCCTCCTCGCGCCGCAGCCGCTCGGTGACCATCCGCGCCCGCGCGGAGGGCTCCTTGGGCGCGTCCCCGCCCCCGTCCATGAGCTGCTCGCTGAACCGGGCCCACTCCTCGTCGGACATCCCCGGCCCCTCGGCGTCCTGCCGCCCCATGCTTCCCCACCCCGAACGTCCGTGTGCGATCCGTGCCGGAGCCTCTCACGGCCCCCCGCCCATCATTACCCGGGGGTACGACAAAGGGCCCCTCCCCCACCGCCGGAGCGGTGGGAAAGGGGCCCTCGCCTTGAACAAGGTGCCCGCTGGTGCGGACTACCAGGTCAGAACACGAATTACTTCGTGATCTTGGTGACCTGGCCGGCGCCGACGGTGCGACCACCCTCACGGATGGCGAACTTCAGGCCCTCCTCCATGGCGACCGGCTGGATCAGCTGGACGGACATGTCGGTGTTGTCGCCCGGCATGACCATCTCGGTGCCCTCGGGGAGGGTCACGACGCCGGTCACGTCCGTGGTACGGAAGTAGAACTGCGGGCGGTAGTTGTTGAAGAACGGGGTGTGACGGCCACCCTCGTCCTTCGACAGGATGTACGCGGCGGCCTCGAACTCGGTGTGCGGCGTGACCGAACCGGGCTTGATGATGACCTGGCCGCGCTCGACGTCCTCGCGCTTGATGCCACGGAGGAGCAGACCGACGTTCTCACCGGCCTGGCCCTCGTCGAGCAGCTTGCGGAACATCTCGATGCCGGTGACCGTGGTGGTGGTCTTCTCGGTCTTGATGCCGATGATGTCGACGGTCTCGTTGACCTTCAGGACACCACGCTCGATACGACCGGTGACGACGGTGCCACGACCGGTGATCGTGAAGACGTCCTCGACGGGCATGAGGAACGGCTTGTCGGTGTCACGCGGCGGGGTCGGGATCGACTCGTCGACGGCCTTCATGAGGCCGAGGAGCTTCTCGCCCCACTCCTTGTCGCCCTCGAGCGCCTTCAGCGCGGAGACCTGGACGACCGGGAGGTCGTCGCCCGGGAAGTCGTACTCGGAGAGGAGCTCACGGACCTCGAGCTCGACGAGCTCCAGGATCTCCTCGTCGTCCACCATGTCGGCCTTGTTCAGGGCGACGACGATGTACGGAACGCCGACCTGGCGGGCCAGGAGCACGTGCTCCTTGGTCTGCGGCATCGGGCCGTCGGTGGCGGCGACCACGAGGATCGCGCCGTCCATCTGCGCGGCACCGGTGATCATGTTCTTGATGTAGTCCGCGTGACCCGGGCAGTCGACGTGGGCGTAGTGACGCGCCTCGGTCTGGTACTCGACGTGCGCGATGGAGATGGTGATACCGCGCTGGCGCTCCTCAGGAGCCTTGTCGATCTGGTCGAAGGCCGAGGCCTCGTTCAGGTCCGGGTACGCGTCGTGCAGCACCTTGGTAATGGCGGCCGTGAGGGTCGTCTTACCGTGGTCAATGTGACCGATGGTGCCGATGTTGACGTGCGGCTTAGTCCGCTCGAACTTCGCCTTCGCCACGGGGGTCCTCCTGGAGAGTGGTTCTGTACGCCTTACAGATCGGCGCCAGGTGATCTTTGCTGGAAAGCCGGGTTCCCCGGGGCAACGGGAGGGTTGCTCCTGTTGCCCCAGAGGCTCCGGTGACAAGCCTAAAGCGTGTACTCGGAAGAGTTACTCGCCCTTGGCCTTCGCGATGATCTCCTCGGCGACGTTCCGGGGAACCTCGGCGTAGGAGTCGAACTGCATCGAGTAGCTGGCGCGACCCGAGGTCTTGCTGCGGAGGTCTCCGACGTAGCCGAACATCTCCGAAAGCGGCACGAGGCCCTTGACGATCTTGGCTCCGTGACGGTCCTCCATGGCCTGGATCTGGCCACGGCGGGAGTTGATGTCACCGATGACGTCGCCCATCGACTCCTCCGGCGTGGTGACCTCGACGGCCATCATCGGCTCGAGGAGCACGGGAGAAGCCTTGCGCGCGGCCTCCTTGAAGGCCTGCGAACCGGCGATCTTGAAGGCGAGCTCGGAGGAGTCGACCTCGTGGTAGCCACCGTCGAGAAGCGTGACGCGAACGCCCGTCATCTCGTAGCCGGCGAGGATGCCGAACTGCATGGCTTCCTGCGCACCGGCGTCGACCGAAGGGATGTACTCCTTCGGCACGCGGCCACCGGTGACCTTGTTGACGAACTCGTACGCCGGACCATCGGCGTCCGTGATCGGCTCGATCGCGATCTGCACCTTGGCGAACTGACCGGTACCACCGGTCTGCTTCTTGTGGGTGTAGTCGTGACGCTCGACGGCCTTGCGGATCGTCTCGCGGTAGGCCACCTGCGGCTTGCCGACGTTGGCCTCGACCTTGAACTCGCGCTTCATACGGTCGACCAGCACCTCGAGGTGCAGCTCGCCCATACCGCCGAGGATGGTCTGGCCCGTCTCCTCGTCCGAGTGAACGTGGAAGGAGGGGTCCTCCTCCGCGAGACGCTGGATGGCGACACCCAGCTTCTCCTGGTCACCCTTGGACTTGGGCTCGATCGCGACCTGGATGACCGGCGCCGGGAAGTCCATGGACTCCAGGATCACCGGGGCCTTCTCGTCGGAGAGGGTCTCACCCGTGGTGGTCTGCTTCAGGCCCATGACGGCGACGATGTCGCCGGCGCCCACCGAGTCGATCTCCTCACGCTTGTTCGCGTGCATGCGGTAGATCTTGCCGATGCGCTCCTTCTTGCCCTTGACGGAGTTCAGCACCGCGGTGCCGGCCTCCAGGCGGCCCGAGTAAACCCGGACGAAGGTGAGCTTACCGAGGTGCGGGTCGCTCATGATCTTGAACGCGAGCGCGGCGAGGGGCTCCTCGTCGGACGGCTTGCGCTTCACGACGACCTCGGCGTCACGGACGTCGTGGCCCTCGATGGCCTCGATGTCCAGCGGCGACGGGAGGTAGCGCACGACGGCGTCGAGCAGGGGCTGGACGCCCTTGTTCTTGAACGCCGTACCGCAGAACACCGCGGTGATCGTGGCCTCGCCCTTGCCCTTGCCGGAGCCGAGGATGATGCGACGCACGGCGGCGTGCAGCTGCTCCTCGGAGGGCTCTTCGCCCTCGAGGAAGAGCTCCATCATCTCTTCGTCGTTCTCGGCGACCTGCTCGACGAGCTTGCCGCGCCATTCCTCGGCCAGCTCGGTGTGCGTGGCCGGGATGTCGACGACGTCGTACATCTCGCCCTTGGTGGCCTCGGCGGACCACACGAGAGCCTTCATGCGGACGAGGTCGACGACACCCTGGAAGTCGGCCTCGGCACCGATCGGGAGCTGCATGACGATCGGAACCGCACCGAGGCGGTCCTTGATCATGTCGACGCAGCGCATGAACTCGGCGCCCGTACGGTCGAGCTTGTTGACGAAGCAGATGCGCGGGACGCCGTAGCGGTCCGCCTGACGCCAAACGGTCTCGGACTGCGGCTCCACACCGGCGACACCGTCGAACACGGTGACGGCACCGTCGAGGACGCGGAGCGAACGCTCCACCTCGACGGTGAAGTCAACGTGACCCGGGGTGTCGATGATGTTGATGGTGTGGTCGACGTCCTCGAGCGGCCAGTGGCAGGTCGTCGCGGCGGACGTGATCGTGATGCCGCGCTCCTGCTCCTGCTCCATCCAGTCCATCGTGGCAGCGCCGTCGTGGACCTCACCGATCTTGTACGACACACCGGTGTAGAACAGGATGCGCTCGGTGGTGGTCGTCTTGCCCGCGTCGATGTGGGCCATGATGCCGATGTTGCGCACCTTGGCCAGGTCAAGCGAAGTGGTAGCCATATCGGCTCAGTCTTCTCTCGGTCTCGATGTGGGTTGGGACTACCAGCGGTAGTGCGCGAAGGCCTTGTTGGACTCGGCCATCTTGTGCGTGTCCTCACGCTTCTTGACGGCCGCACCGAGGCCGTTCGAGGCGTCGAGAAGCTCGTTCATGAGGCGCTCGGTCATGGTCTTCTCGCGACGGGCGCGGGAGTAACCCACGAGCCAGCGGAGGGCCAGGGTCGACTGGCGACCCGGCTTGACCTCGACGGGGACCTGGTAGGTCGCGCCACCGACACGGCGGGACTTGACCTCGAGGGACGGCTTGACGTTCTCCAGCGCGCGCTTCAGCGTGATGACCGGGTCGTTGCCGGTCTTCTCGCGGAGGCCTTCCATGGCGCCGTAGACGATGCGCTCGGCGGTGGAGCGCTTGCCGTTCAGGAGGATCTTGTTGATGAGCGAGGTCACCAGAGGAGATGCGTAGACCGGGTCGATGATGACCGGGCGCTTCGGGGCGGGGCCCTTACGAGGCATTCTTACTTCTCCTTCTTGGCGCCGTAGCGGCTGCGGGCCTGCTTGCGGTTCTTGACAGCCTGGGTGTCAAGCGCACCGCGGATGATCTTGTAACGAACACCCGGCAGGTCCTTCACACGGCCACCACGCACGAGCACGATCGAGTGCTCCTGCAGGTTGTGTCCCTCACCCGGAATGTAAGCGGTGACCTCGATGCCGGAGGTCAGACGCACACGCGCGACCTTACGGAGCGCCGAGTTCGGCTTCTTCGGGGTGGTCGTGAACACACGCGTGCAGACGCCGCGACGCTGGGGCGAGGCCTCGAGCGCGGGAGTCTTTGTCTTCTCGACCTTGTCCTGCCGGCCCTTACGGACCAGCTGCTGGATCGTAGGCACTACTTCTCCGGTTTCTGTGTGCCGTGTAGTGAAGCTAACCTGGAACTTTGCCGACCCACGCGGTCGGGTGTGTCGGACCCGGCGGACCCCTCCGCAGGTGCGGAAGGACGCATGGATCGCGGTGGCCGTCGGGTCTCGCGTGCGGTTGATGGACACGCACGGGAGCCCAGGCACACCCCAGGCACAAGGTCTGAGCGTACCCACCGCATCCACTCCGGTCAAAACATAAGCCGCGCCGCCGCCCCCGCGACGACCGCACAGCTCAGGCGCCACACGGGCGGGCGCCACCGGACCGGGGTGGCCGCGCGGAACCCGCACCGCCGTGGTAGGGAGGGCGAACTACACTGCCCAGCGAATCCCAGCGAGTCAGTCCAAAACGTACGAGCGCCAGGAGCAGGACATTGGGGACGGTCACATCGGAGCCGACGACGGCGGAATCCCCGCCCCCCGCCGGCGGCCGCTCCCCCTGGTCACGGCGGCGCGCCGCGCTCCCCCGGCTGTACGCGCCCCTGCTGGCCTTCCTCGTCACCTCGGGCGCCTTCTGCGCGGCCTGGGCGGCGCGGGGCACCTTCCCCTTCGGCGACACCGGCCGGGCCATCAACGACCAGGCCAACCAGTACGTGCCCTTCCACCGCGCCCTGTGGGACCTGGTCCACGGCCAGGCCGCCGGCGACCTGCTGTTCACCTGGCGGGGAGGCTTCGGACAACAGTTCCTGTCCGACTACTACACCTACCTCGGCAACCCCTTCTCCTGGCTCGCCGTCCTGGTGCCCCGCGAGCACGTCGACCTCGCCGTCTTCGTGATCACCCCGGTGACGATGGGCACGGCCGCCGCCGTGATGGCCGTCTACCTCGGCAAGCTGCACCCCGGCCCGTGGTGGCAGCGCGGGGTGCTCGGAGCCACGTACGGCCTGTGCGGCTGGGCACTGAGCGACGCCTCGTACATCCCGATGTGGCTGTGGGGCCTGGTGGCGCTCCCCCTCCTCGGCATCGCCGTGGAGTGGTGCCTGGAGGGCCGCCGCTGGCCGGGGGTGGCGCTGCTGGTCGCCCTCGCCTGGTTCGGCAACTTCTACACGGCCATGATGGCCACGATGGCCGCCTGCGTCCTGCTGGCCGTCCGTCTGATCACCCTGGACCTGACGGGCGCGCAGCGCCTGCGCGCCCTCTGGCGCGCGGCCACCGCGGCGGCGACCGGCATCCTCCTCACCCTCCCCCTCCTCCTGCCCTCGTTCCTGTCCAGCGGGGCGGCGCAGCCCACCAAGGCCGGTGCCTTCGACCCCGTCCGGATCGAGATCTTCCTGGCGGGCATGCTCCCCGCCACCCACCTGTGGGGCGGCCGGCCGCGCCTGTACGTGGCCTCCCTGGGCCTGATCCTCGCGGGCTCCTTCCTCCTCAACACCCGGATCGCGGCCCGTACCCGCCTGACGTGGGGGGCGGCCACCCTCCTCGTGCTCGTCTCCTTCCAGTTCCCGCCGACGCAGTACGTGTGGCACGGCCTGGCGGTGCCGAACGGCAACCCGTACCGGGAGGCGTTCGTCTTCAGCGGGATGGTCGTCGTCGTGGCCTGGCTCGCCCTGGCCCACCGCCCCCGCCCCCTGCACCTGGCGTCGGCGGCGGGGCTGCTGGTCCTGGCCACGTTCGTGCTCCGCCACACGAACGACTTCGGCGGCTGGACCTGGCCGGCCGTCCTCGGGGGCGGCGCGGCCTCCCTGCTGGCCCTCACCCTCCTGGCCCTGGGCGAACGGCGCCGCGCCCTCGTACCGGTCGCGGCCGTCCTCATGGTCGGCGTGGTCTTCGCCGAGTCGACGGTCGCGGCGGCCAACGCGGACGCCCGCCGCTCCCGCGAACGCTGGGCCCACCCGGCGGCGACCTCGAACCGCTCGATCACCGAGCACTTCGAGGCGGTCCGTCAGGTGGACGGCTGGCCCGCCTACCGGACGGACTCGGGCGCGCCGCAGACCTCGTACAACGACGCCCTCGCGCTCCGGGCGGAGGGCCCGCAGTACTACAGCAGCTACCTCCCCGAAGCCACGTACCAGGCCCTCGAACCCCTCGGCTACGGCTTCAAGAACGACGGCCGGACCTTCTTCGGCGCCGACAACCCGGTGCTCGACGCGATCTTCTCGATCGGCGCCCGGGTCCGCCCGGGCACCACCCCCGGCACCTGGACGGCCACCCGACAGCCGGCGCCTCCCCTGGTCACCCTCCGCACCACCCCTTACACCTCCCCCAACCCGGCCGGCTCGGTCTACGCCCACCAGGAGAACGTCCTGGGCGCCACGGTCTACGAGGTCCCCCGGACCACCCGGACGGGCACCGCCACCACCCAGACGTACGCGGCCCAGTGCACCCCGGGCTCGGAGGCCTACTGGTACTCCCCCTCCCTGTACGGCACCCTGCGCGGCGGCGACGCCACCCGGGCCCTGGAGGACCGCATGACGGGCGTCGTCCCCCTGGGGCCGGTCCCCGCCTCGGGCCGCCTGGAGGTCACGGTGGAGACCCGCACGGAGAACGCCGACGCCGGCGCCCACCCGGTCGGCTGCCTGAACCGCTCGGCCCTGACCGCGGCGGTCGGCCGGCTCACCACCACGGGCGCCACCTCGGTCGAGGTCGGCGGCCACACCCTGGAGGCCACCCTCCCCCCGAACGCCACCGGCACCGCGGTCCTCGCCGTCACGAACGTCCCCGGCTGGCAGTGCTCGGCCCCGATCCGCGACCACCACGGCCTGCTCGCCCTCCCGGTCACCCCGGGTACCCGCCACCTGTCCTGCACCTTCACCCCGAAGGGCCTCACCCCGGGCCTGACGGCGGCCGCCCTGGCCCTCCTCACCCTGGCCTCGGTCACCACGGCCGGCTACGCCAGGCGCCGCCGCGGCGCCTGACGGAGGGCAGGGCCGGCGGCCCCGGGCCGCCGGCCTCCCGCGCCCCCGCGGGCCCCGCGGGCCCCGGACACGACGAAGCCCCCTACCGCTCCTCTCGGAGCGGTAGGGGGCTTCGCGCTGAGGCGCTATCAGCCGTTGTACGGGCCGTAGTCGTAGTCCTCCAGCGGGACGGCCTGGCCGGAGCCGGTGCCGAAGGGCGAGTAGTCGATGTCGTCGTAGCCGACGGCCGAGTACATCGCGGCCTTCGCCTCCTCGGTCGGCTCGACCCGGATGTTGCGGTAGCGGGACAGGCCCGTACCGGCCGGGATGAGCTTACCGATGATGACGTTTTCCTTGAGGCCGATGAGGCTGTCGGACTTGGCGTTGATCGCCGCGTCCGTCAGGACTCGGGTCGTCTCCTGGAAGGAGGCGGCCGACAGCCAGGATTCCGTCGCCAGCGAGGCCTTGGTGATACCCATCAGCTGCGGACGGCCGGAGGCGGGGTGACCGCCCTCGGTGACCACACGACGGTTCTCGGTCTCGAACTTCGAGCGCTCGACGAGCTCGCCCGGCAGGAGCTCCGCGTCGCCGGACTCGATGATCGTCACGCGGCGCAGCATCTGCCGGATGATGATCTCGATGTGCTTGTCGTGGATCGACACGCCCTGCGAGTTGTAGACCTTCTGGACTTCGCCGACCAGGTGGACCTGGACGGCACGCTGGCCGAGGATGCGCAGCACGTCGTGCGGGTTGGTGGCACCCATGGTGAGCTTCTGGCCCACCTCGACGTGGTCGCCCTCGTGCACGATGACCTTGGCGCGCTTGGAGATCGGGAACGCCGTCTCCTCGCTGCCGTCGTCGGGCGTGATGACGATCTTCTTCGTCTTCTCGGTCTCCTCGATCCGCACGCGGCCGGCGGCCTCGGAGATCGGGGCGACACCCTTCGGGGTACGGGCCTCGAAGAGCTCGACGACACGCGGCAGACCCTGCGTGATGTCGTCACCGGCCACACCACCGGTGTGGAAGGTACGCATCGTCAGCTGGGTACCGGGCTCACCGATGGACTGGGCGGCGATGATGCCGACCGCCTCGCCGATGTCGACGAGCTTGCCGGTGGCCAGCGAGCGGCCGTAGCAGAAGGCACAGGTGCCGACCGCGGACTCGCAGGTCAGGACCGAGCGGGTCTTGACCTCCTCGACGCCGTTCGCGATGAGGGCGTCGATGAGCACGTCGCCGAGGTCCACGTTCGCCGGCGCGATGACCTTGCCGTCGATGACGACGTCCTCGGCCAGCATGCGGGCGTACACGGAGGTCTCGACGTCGTCCGCCTTGCGGAGGACACCCGTCTCGTCCTTGACACCGATCTTGAGCTTGAGGCCGCGCTCGGTGCCGCAGTCCTCCTCGCGGATGATGACGTCCTGCGAGACGTCCACCAGACGACGGGTGAGGTAACCCGAGTCGGCGGTACGCAGGGCGGTGTCCGCCAGACCCTTACGGGCACCGTGCGTGGAGATGAAGTACTCCAGAACGGTGAGGCCCTCACGGAAGGACGCCTTGATCGGACGCGGGATGGTCTCGTTCTTCGCGTTCGACACCAGACCACGCATACCGGCGATCTGTCGCATCTGCATCATGTTTCCTCGGGCACCCGAGTCAACCATCATGAAGATGGGGTTCGTCTTGGGGAAGTTCGCGTTCATCGCCTCGGCGACCTCGTTGGTCGCCTTGGTCCAGATCGCGATGAGCTCCTGCGTGCGCTCGTCCTTGGTGATCAGACCGCGCTCGTACTGCTTCTGGACCTTCTCGTCCTGCGCCTCGTAGCCCGCGACGATGGCCTTCTTGGCCTCGGGCACGACGACGTCGGAGATGGCCACGGTGACGCCCGAACGGGTCGCCCAGTGGAAGCCGGCCGCCTTCAGGTTGTCGAGCGTCGCCGCCACGATGACCTTGGGGTAGCGCTCCGCCAGGTCGTTGACGATCTCGGAGAGCTGCTTCTTGCCCACCGAGTAGTCGACGAACGGGTAGTCCTCGGGCAGCAGCTCGTTGAAGAGCGCACGGCCCAGGGTCGTCTTCAGACGGAAGCTGTCGCCCGGCTGGAACTCCTGCTCGCCCTCCTCGGCGACCGGCGGCACCCAGCCGCGCGGCGGGATGGTGCCCACCGGGAAGCGGATGTCGACGGACGACTGCAGCGCGAGCTCGCCGGCGTCGAACGCCATGATCGCCTCGGCGGTCGAGCCGAACGCGCGGCCCTCGCCCTTGACGTCACGGAGCTCACCGTCGGTGGTCAGGAAGAACAGACCCAGGACCATGTCCTGCGTCGGCATCGTGACCGGACGGCCGTCGGCCGGCTTGAGGATGTTGTTCGAGGACAGCATCAGGATGCGGGCCTCGGCCTGCGCCTCCGCGGAGAGCGGCAGGTGGACGGCCATCTGGTCACCGTCGAAGTCCGCGTTGAACGCGGTGCAGACGAGCGGGTGGATCTGGATGGCCTTGCCTTCGACCAGCTGGGGCTCGAAGGCCTGGATGCCGAGACGGTGCAGCGTGGGCGCACGGTTCAGCAGCACCGGGTGCTCGGCGATGACCTCTTCGAGCACGTCGTACACGACCGTGCGGCCGCGCTCGACCATGCGCTTCGCGCTCTTGATGTTCTGCGCGTGGTTCAGGTCGACCAGGCGCTTCATCACGAACGGCTTGAAGAGCTCCAGCGCCATGGCCTTGGGCAGACCACACTGGTGCAGCTTCAGCTGCGGACCGACGACGATCACGGAACGCGCGGAGTAGTCCACGCGCTTGCCGAGCAGGTTCTGACGGAATCGACCCTGCTTGCCCTTCAGCATGTCGCTGAGGGACTTCAGCGGACGGTTGCCGGGGCCCGTCACCGGGCGACCACGACGGCCGTTGTCGAAGAGGGCGTCGACCGCCTCCTGGAGCATGCGCTTCTCGTTGTTCACGATGATCTCGGGGGCACCGAGGTCGAGAAGGCGCTTCAGGCGGTTGTTGCGGTTGATGACGCGGCGGTACAGGTCGTTCAGGTCGGAGGTCGCGAAGCGGCCACCGTCCAGCTGCACCATCGGACGCAGGTCCGGCGGGATGACCGGGACGCAGTCCAGGACCATGCCCTTGGGGCTGTTGCTGGTCTGCAGGAACGCGGAGACGACCTTGAGGCGCTTGAGCGCACGGGTCTTCTTCTGGCCCTTGCCGGTACGGATGATCTCGCGGAGGCGCTCGGCCTCCTCCTCCAGGTCGAAGGACTCCAGGCGCTTCTGCAGCGCCGCGGCACCCATCGAGCCGTCGAAGTACGTGCCGAAGCGGTCACGCAGCTCGCGGTAGAGCAGCTCGTCGCCCTCGAGGTCCTGGACCTTGAGGTTCTTGAAGCGGTTCCACACCTCGTCGAGGCGGTCGATCTCGCGCTGGGCGCGGTCACGGAGCTGCTTCATCTCGCGCTCGGCGCCCTCGCGCACCTTGCGGCGCACGTCGGCCTTGGCGCCCTCGGCCTCGAGCTCGCCCAGGTCGCTCTCGAGCTTCTTGGCACGGCCTTCGAGGTCCGCGTCACGGCGGTTCTCGATCTGCTGGCGCTCGACGGAGACGTGGGCCTCCAGCGACGGCAGGTCGCGCTGACGACGCTCGTCGTCGACGAACGTGATCATGTACGCGGCGAAGTAGATGACCTTCTCGAGGTCCTTCGGCGCGAGGTCCAGCAGGTAGCCCAGGCGCGACGGGACGCCCTTGAAGTACCAGATGTGGGTGACGGGAGCGGCGAGCTCGATGTGGCCCATCCGCTCACGGCGCACCTTGGCGCGCGTGACCTCGACGCCACAGCGCTCACAGATGATGCCCTTGAAGCGGACACGCTTGTACTTGCCGCAGTAGCACTCCCAGTCCCGGGTGGGACCGAAGATCTTCTCGCAGAAGAGTCCGTCCTTCTCGGGCTTGAGGGTGCGGTAGTTGATGGTCTCCGGCTTCTTGACCTCGCCGTGCGACCAGGTTCGGATGTCGTCCGCGGTGGCAAGGCCGATCCGCAGCTCGTCGAAGAAGTTGACGTCGAGCACTGTGCGTCAATCCCTCTTTCGGGGTCGAGTCTCAATCATGGTCTGAACGGTCCCGGGGGCGGGGGGGGGGGGGGGGGGGGGCCCCCCCCCCCCCCCCCCCCCCCCCCCCCCCCCCCCCCCCCCCTCCCTTTCCCCAACTCTCCCTTTTCCCTCTGTTGTCTTTTCCCTCTTCACCCTTGTTTCCC
>NZ_JBWKEE010000001.1:0-21357 GCF_056435605.1 Streptomyces sp. NPDC043896 | reverse complement strand
GGAGGGGGAAGGGGGGGGGGGGGGGGGGGGGGGGGTGTGGGGGGGGGGGGGGGGGGGAGGGGGGGGGGGGGAGGGGGGGGGGGGGGGGGGGGGGGGGCCCCCCCCCCCCCCCCCCCAGGCCCGTCAGACCTCTTCGACGCTGCTCGGCTCGCGCCGGGACAGGTCGATACCGAGCTCCTCCGCCGCGCGGAAGACGTCCTCGTCGGTGTCGCGCATCTCGATGGACATGCCGTCCGAGGACAGCACCTCCACGTTGAGGCAGAGCGACTGCATTTCCTTGATGAGCACCTTGAAGGACTCGGGAATGCCCGGCTCGGGGATGTTCTCGCCCTTGACGATGGCCTCGTAGACCTTCACGCGGCCGGTCACGTCGTCGGACTTGATCGTCAGGAGTTCCTGGAGCGCGTAAGCGGCGCCGTACGCCTCGAGCGCCCACACCTCCATCTCACCGAAGCGCTGACCACCGAACTGCGCCTTACCACCCAGCGGCTGCTGCGTGATCATCGAGTACGGACCGGTCGAACGGGCGTGGAGCTTGTCGTCGACCAGGTGGTGCAGCTTGAGGATGTACATGTACCCGACCGAGATCGGGTCCGGGAACGGCTCGCCGGAGCGGCCGTCGAACAGGCGCGCCTTACCGGTCGGGAGCACCATGCGCTCGCCGTCGCGGTTCGGGATGGTGTGCTGGAGCAGGCCGGCCAGCTCGTCCTCGCGGGCACCGTCGAAGACCGGGGTCGCGACGTTGGTGCCGGGGGCGACCTGGTCCGCGCCGATCGCCTGGAGGCGCTGCGCCCACTCGTCCGCCAGACCGGAGACGTCCCAGCCGCGGCTGGCGAGCCAGCCGAGGTGGATCTCCAGGACCTGTCCCGGGTTCATTCGGGACGGGACACCCAGCGGGTTGAGGATGATGTCGACCGGAGTTCCGTCCTCGAGGAACGGCATGTCCTCGATCGGAAGGATCTTCGAGATAACACCCTTGTTGCCGTGACGGCCGGCGAGCTTGTCACCGTCGGTGATCTTGCGCTTCTGGGCGACGTAGACGCGGACCAGCTGGTTCACGCCCGGGGGAAGCTCGTCGCCCTCCTCGCGGTCGAAGACGCGGACGCCGATGACCTTGCCGATCTCACCGTGAGGAACCTTGAGCGAGGTGTCACGCACCTCGCGGGCCTTCTCACCGAAGATCGCGCGGAGCAGGCGCTCCTCGGGGGTCAGCTCGGTCTCACCCTTGGGCGTGACCTTGCCGACGAGGATGTCGCCGGCGACGACGTCCGCACCGATGCGGATGATGCCGCGCTCGTCGAGGTCGGCGAGGACCTCCTCGGAGACGTTCGGGATGTCCCGGGTGATCTCCTCGGGGCCCAGCTTGGTGTCACGGGCGTCGACCTCGTGCTCCTCGATGTGGATCGAGGAGAGGACGTCGTCCTGCACGAGGCGCTGCGACAGGATGATCGCGTCCTCGTAGTTGTGACCCTCCCACGGCATGAACGCCACGAGCAGGTTCTTGCCGAGGGCCATCTCGCCCTCTTCGGTCGCCGGGCCGTCGGCGAGGACCTGCGACTCGACGATGCGGTCGCCCTCGTTGACGATCACCTTCTGGTTGACCGAGGTGCCCTGGTTCGAGCGGGAGAACTTGGCGACGCGGTACGTGGTGTACGTGCCGTCGTCGTTGGCGACGGTGATGTAGTCGGCCGAGACCTCCTGGACGACACCGTCCTTCTCCGCCTTGATCGAGTCGCCGGCGTCGACCGCGCAGCGGTACTCCATGCCGGTGCCGACGAGCGGGGCCTCCGCCTTGATGAGCGGAACGGCCTGGCGCATCATGTTCGCGCCCATGAGGGCGCGGTTGGCGTCGTCGTGCTCGAGGAAGGGGATCATCGCGGTCGCGACGGACACCATCTGGCGCGGCGAGACGTCCATGTAGTCCACGTCGGACGGCTCGACGTAGTCGACCTCGCCACCACGCTTGCGGACCAGGACGCGGCCCTCGGTGAAGCGCAGCTCGTCGTCCAGGCGGGCGTTCGCCTGGGCGATGACGAAGCGGTCTTCCTCGTCGGCGGTGACGTAGTCGACCTCGTCGGTGACCGCGCCGTCGACGACCTTGCGGTACGGGGTCTCGATGAAACCGAACGCGTTGACGCGACCGTAGGACGCGAGCGAGCCGATCAGACCGATGTTCGGGCCTTCGGGGGTCTCGATCGGGCACATGCGGCCGTAGTGCGACGGGTGCACGTCACGGACCTCGAAGCCGGCCCGCTCACGGGAGAGACCGCCGGGACCCAGCGCCGAGAGACGACGCTTGTGCGTCAGACCCGACAGCGGGTTGTTCTGGTCCATGAACTGCGACAGCTGGCTGGTGCCGAAGAACTCCTTGATGGAGGCGACGACCGGCCGGATGTTGATCAGGGTCTGCGGCGTGATCGCCTCGACGTCCTGGGTGGTCATGCGCTCGCGCACGACGCGCTCCATACGAGCCAGACCCGTGCGGACCTGGTTCTGGATGAGCTCGCCGACGTTGCGCAGACGACGGTTGCCGAAGTGGTCGATGTCGTCGGTCTCGACGACGATCGAACGGCCCGACTCACCGATGGTCTCGGTCTCGCCCGCGTGGAGCTTCACGAGGTACTTGATCGTCGCGATGACGTCGTCGGTGGTGAGCACACCGGCGTCGAGCGGCTCGTCGGCGCCGAGCTTCTTGTTCACCTTGTAGCGGCCGACCTTCGCGAGGTCGTAGCGCTTCGGGTTGAAGTAGAGGTTCTCGAGCAGCGTCTGAGCGGCCTCGCGGGTCGGCGGCTCGCCCGGGCGCAGCTTGCGGTAGATGTCGAGCAGCGCGTCGTCCTGGCCCTGGGTGTGGTCCTTCTCCAGGGTGGCGCGCATGGACTCGTACTCGCCGAACTCCTCGAGGATCTGCTCGGTGGTCCAGCCGAGGGCCTTCAGGAGGACGGTGACGGACTGCTTGCGCTTGCGGTCGATGCGGACGCCGACCATGTCGCGCTTGTCGACCTCCATCTCCAGCCAGGCACCCCGGGACGGGATGATCTTGGCGGAGAAGATGTCCTTGTCGGACGTCTTGTCGATGGAGGAGTCGAAGTAGACACCCGGGGAACGGACGAGCTGCGACACGACGACGCGCTCGGTGCCGTTGATGACGAAGGTGCCCTTGTTGGTCATGAGCGGGAAGTCGCCCATGAAGACCGTCTGAGACTTGATCTCACCGGTCTCGTTGTTCGTGAACTCGGCCGTGACGAAGAGCGGCGCCGCGTACGTGAAGTCGCGCTCCTTGCACTCGTCGACGGAGTTCTTCGCCGGCTCGAACCGGTGGTCGCGGAACGTCAGCGACATCGACCCGGAGAAGTCCTCGATCGGCGAGATCTCCTCGAAGATCTCTTCCAGACCGGACTTGGTGGGGACGTCCTGTCCACTCTCAAGCGCCGACTCGACGCGGGACTTCCAGGCGGCGTTGCCGAGCAGCCAGTCAAAGCTCTCGGTCTGCAGCGCCAGGAGGTTCGGAACCTCGAGGGGCTCCTTGATCTTTGCAAAGGAGATGCGCAGCGGGGCGGTGCTGGCACCGTTGTTCGTATTGGTCGAGGCGTTGCGCGAGGCGGCCAAGAGGGGGTCCTTCCGAGGGCTCGGACTCACTACGCGCGTACCGGTCCCAGCCGACACAGAAGACAAGTGCTTCCGATCTGGCCAAAAGACCAGGTCAGAGGCGGTCAGTCAGATGTGCTCGAGCGTGGGCATGCCCCTGGCGACGGGCAGGGGACAGCTAACAGGCAGCGCAAAGGGTCAGTGTAGCCACTCGGCTCACTGATGTCCAGACCAGGTTTCCGGAAACCGGCAACAGGCCCTTCCCTACCGTTGTTCAACCAACACGCTGCGGCTCTCGTACACAGAGCGCGTATCAGTACTGCCCTCTTCGTAGTCGATCCATGCCTCGGATCTCGGATCGAGCTGGCCGACCTCACGACGGGACTGAGAATTGCGCGCCGCTGGCCGTTCGTCAAGGCCCCGTGCTCCGAGCGGATCATCTGCGGACCCTGCTTCGGGGCAACGATGATCACCCTACTCCCCAACGAGACGAGGGCAAGTCAGGCACTGCGGATACGCCAAAGGGCGACCACCCTTCCGGGTGATCGCCCTTCGCAGAGGCCGTCAGGCGGCCTCAGAGGTGTTACTTGACCTCGACGCCCGCACCGGCGGCCTTGAGGGCCTCGGCGGCCTTGTCAGCGGCCTCCTTGTTGACCTTCTCGAGGACCGGCTTCGGGGTGCCGTCGACGAGGTCCTTGGCCTCCTTCAGACCCAGGGAGGTCAGCTCGCGCACGACCTTGATGACCTGGATCTTCTTGTCGCCGGCGCCGGTGAGGATGACGTCGAACTCGTCCTTCTCCTCGACAGCAGCGCCACCGTCGCCGCCACCGGCGACCGGGGCGGCAACCGCGACGGCGGCAGCGGCGGTGACGTCGAACTTCTCCTCGAAGGCCTTCACGAACTCGGAGAGCTCGATGAGGGTCATCTCCTCGAACTGGGCGAGGAGGTCGTCCTGAGAGAGCTTCGCCATGATGGGCGATCCTTCCACTTAATTCGGCAGGTGCCGGATGTATAGAGAGGCGGGCGTAACGGCCCGCTACGACCCACGCACTAGGCGGCGTAGATCAGTGCGCGAGCCGAATTACTCGGCACCGCCCTGCTCGGCCTGCTTGGCACGGAGCGCGTCCACGGTGCGGACGAGCTTCGACGGCAGCGCCTGGAAGAGCTGAGCAGTCTGGGACTGCTTGCCCTTGAACGCGCCGGCCAGCTTGCTGAGCAGAACCTCGCGGGACTCGAGGTCCGCGAGCTTCTTGATCTCATCGGCGGTGAGCGCCTTGCCATCAAGGACACCGCCCTTGATGATGAGGTTGGGGTTCTCCTTGGCGAAGTCACGAAGACCCTTGGCCGACTCCACCGGGTCACCGGTGATGAAGGCGGCACCCGTCGGACCAGTGAACTGGTCGTCGAGCGAGGTGATCCCGGCGTTGTTAGCCGCAATCTTGGTCAGCGTGTTCTTCACCACGGCGTACTGGGCGTTCTCACCGAGCGAACGACGCAGCGTCTTGAGCTGCGCGACGGTGAGACCCCGGTACTCGGTCAGCACAACGGCGTTCGAGCTGCGGAACTTGTCCTCAAGCTCGGCTACGTCGGCAGCCTTGTCGGGCCTTGCCATAGAGCGTCGGCCTCCTTCCGGGTGATGAGGACCGCTCAGAAGGGGCTTACACACGAAACGCCCCGGCGCAGGCGCCAGGGCGTAGCTCAACCGGAACGAGTTCCGGGAACGATTCCACAGTCACCTGCGCGGGTCGTCCGCAGTAGCGGATCCTTCGGCCACCGCACCCTTCCAGGCACGGCAACGACCAGCGGTCTTTGGCTTCTGGGGAAGCGTACGCGAACCATCCGTTGCAGAGCAAATCCGCCCGTACGGCGGATCCGCCCCGCGGGTTCCGCCCGGGCCGGCGCCGTCCCGCCGGCACCGGCCGTCCGGCCCCGGACGGTCAGCCCTGGCCGGTTCCGGCGCCGCCGTCGGAGCCCTTCATCATCTCGGCGAGGTCCACGACCTGGTCGGCCGGCGGGGCGGTGACCACGACCGGCTTGTTGAAGTCCAGGAACTTGATGGTCGTGTCCATCGGGCCCTTGGTGCCCTGGCCGCGGGTGCGGACCTGCCGGGTGTGGCCGGACTCGTCGATCCACATGTCGACGTTGAGGGTCTTGATGCCCTCGCCCTCCAGCTGCCGGAGGCTCTTCTCCCGGCGCTCCTTGGCCTCCGGGGTGGCGGTGGTCGCGATGCCGGCGCGCATCTCGTCCGTCGTGATGGTGCCGGAGACGTGCGTGGTCTTCACCCCGTCGACGTTCTCCTCGCCGAGCGTCTTGAGGTCCTTGGCCCCCATCAGCTGGTCGGCACGGTCCCCCGGGTTCTCGCCGGAGCTGTTGGTGCCGCCCTGCGCGCTCTCCATCTTCTTCGCCGTCGCCGGGTCCAGGGCCTTCATGTCGAACTTCAGCCACTTGCCCTCGGAGCCCAGGTACATGGCCCCGTCGACCAGCCGGATCTCGACGGTGCCGGATTCGGCGCCCTGCGCGCTCGCCTTCATCGACATCGCCACGGACGGCTTGAGCCGCATGGACGTCTCCGACGAGACCTGGCGGCCGGAGGCCGTGCCCGTCAGGGTGTAGCGCAGGGAGTTGATCTCCTCGGAGGTCTTCTTGGCCTTCTGCAGGAACGCGGCCGGCGTCGCGTCCGCGGCGCCCTTCGCGGCCTGGGCGGACGGAGAGGCCTGCGCGGAGGGCGCGGACGCCGCCTTGCCGCCGTCCGCCTTCTTCCCGTCCTCGCAGGCCGTCGTGGCCCCGCCCACGAGCAGTACGGCGGCCAGCGCGGCGCCTGCGGTCTTCTTGCGGTACGTGAACATGGAGTCCCCACCCCTGGTGCGATCGATCAACCGTACGACCATACGTTCCGGGGCGTTCCGGGCGCGCCCGGATTACGCGCCACTCGTGTATGAGCCACACGACACGGAAACGGGCCCCCCGCTCCCGCGAGGGGAGCGAGGGGCCCGTTCAGCCACTCAGGCGAGCCGTGAGGCTCAGACAGCAGCCGGGTCTTCCTCGACGAGGAGGTTCCGGGTGCGGTTGGAGTCCAGCTGGATGCCGGGGCCCATCGTGGTGCTCAGGGCGGCCTTCTTGATGTAGCGGCCCTTGGCGGCGGACGGCTTCAGACGGACGATCTCGTCCAGGGCCGCCGCGTAGTTCTCGACCAGCTGCTCATCGGAGAAGGAGACCTTGCCGATGATGAAGTGCAGGTTCGAGTGCTTGTCGACGCGGAACTCGATCTTGCCACCCTTGATGTCGGTGACAGCCTTGGCGACGTCCATGGTGACGGTGCCGGTCTTCGGGTTCGGCATGAGACCACGCGGACCGAGCACGCGGCCGAGGCGGCCGACCTTGCCCATGAGGTCCGGGGTCGCCACGACGGCGTCGAACTCGTTGAGGCGGTTGCCCTTGGCGATCTCGTTGATCAGCTCGTCGTCGCCGACGATGTCGGCGCCGGCGGCTTCCGCGGCCGCAGCACGGTCACCGGTCGCGAAGACCAGGACCCGGGCGGTCTTACCGGTGCCGTGCGGGAGGTTCACGGTGCCGCGGACCATCTGGTCGGCCTTGCGCGGGTCGACACCCAGGCGGAAGGCAACCTCGACGGTGGCGTCGAACTTGGTGGTGGAGGTCTCCTTGGCGAGACGGACGGCCTCGAGCGGGGCGTACAGCTTCTCCCGGTCGACCTTGGCGTCCGCAGCGCGGAGAGTCTTGCTGCGCTTCACTTCTGCTCCTGTGTAAGTGCTTCAGGCATGGAGTCGTGGTACGGACCAGCGCTTGGCCCTACCACTGGGGAACTGCGAGGGGCTGGATCAGCCCTCGACCGTGATACCCATCGAACGGGCGGTGCCGGCGATGATCTTCTCGGCGGCGTCGATGTCGTTCGCGTTGAGGTCGGGCATCTTGATCGTGGCGATCTCGCGGACCTGGTCACGCGTGAGCTTCGCGACCTTGGTCTTGTGCGGCTCGCCGGAGCCCTTCTCGATGCCCGCGCTCTTCAGGATGAGGCGCGCGGCCGGCGGGGTCTTGGTGATGAAGGTGAAGGAACGGTCCTCGTAGACCGTGATCTCCACCGGCACGACCATGCCACGCTGCGACTCGGTCGCGGCGTTGTAGGCCTTGCAGAACTCCATGATGTTGACGCCGTGCTGACCGAGCGCGGGGCCGACCGGCGGAGCCGGGTTGGCCGCACCGGCCTTGATCTGGAGCTTGATAAGCCCCGTGACCTTCTTCTTCTTGGGAGGCATTGCTCTCTCCGGGTCCTAGTGAGAGTTTTCAGCCGTCCTTCCGGTCATCCGGATGGAGGCATACCGCACCACGATAACGGGTATGGGTGCGGGGCTAAAAACCGAGCAGGTCAGACCGCCCTTCACGGGCTGGTCTGACCTGTTTCGGAAGCTTTGAATCCGGAAGATCAGTTCTTCTGGATCTGGTCGAAGCTCAGCTCGACCGGGGTCTCGCGGCCGAAGATCTCGACGAGGCCCTTGACCTTCTTCGAGTCCGGGTTGATCTCGTTGATCGTCGCCTGGAGCGTGGCGAACGGACCGTCGGTGACGGTGACCGAGTCGCCGACCTCGAAGTCCAGGACCTCGATGGTGCGCTTGACGGCGGGCGCGGGCAGACCGGCCTCTTCCGCGGCCTGCTTGGCGGCCTTCTCCTGCGCCTCGGGGGCGAGCATCTTGACGATCTCGTCGAGGGTCAGCGGGTACGGGTCGTACGCGTTGCCGACGAAGCCGGTGACACCCGGGGTGTTGCGGACGACGCCCCAGGACTCGTTCGTCAGATCCATGCGGACGAGAACGTAACCGGGCAGCTTGTTCTGCCGGACGTTCTTGCGCTCGCCGTTCTTGATCTGGACGATCTCTTCCTCGGGCACCTCGGCCTGGTAGATGAACTCCTCGACGTTCAGCGAGACGGCGCGCTGTTCGAGGTTCGCCTTCACGCGCTTCTCGTAGCCCGCGTAGGTGTGGATCACGTACCACTCGCCGGGGAGCAGGCGCAGCTCGTCGCGGAGGGCCTGGATGGGGTCGACGGGCTCCGCGGGCTCGGCCGGGGCGGCCTCCTCGGCGTCCTCGACCTCGATCTCGGCGTCGGCCTCGATGTCGCCCTCGTCCTCGGCGTCCTCGTCGGCGTCCTCGTCAGCCTCGGCGTCGACCTCGTCCTCGACGTGCAGCGCGGCTTCCTCGGCGGCGATGCCGGCCTCGGCGTCGGCGAGCTCGACCTCGTCGGGGTCCACAGCGTCCGCCGCCTCGACGATGTCGAGCTCGTCCTCGACGGACTCGACGGAGTCGTGGCTCGCGTTCAGGTTCGGGTCAGACACGGTGGCTGCTTCTTCCTGGATACAAAAGGTGGTGGAACATGCGAAAAAAGGCGGCACCCATCAAGGCGCCGCCCTCCGCGGGGATCAGCCGAAGACGAACTTGATGGCTTCCTGGAACCCATAGTCAATCACGGTCACCAGACCGATCATGATGACGACGAAGACGATCACCACGGTGGTGTACGTCGTGAGCTGGTTACGGGTGGGCCAGACGACCTTGCGGAGCTCCGCGACGATCTGGCGGTAGAACAGCGCGAGGCGCCCGAAGGGGCCCTTCTTTCCGCGCTTGCCGCCCTTGCGGGCCTTCTTCTCGCGAGTGTCGCTGTCGGCATCAGGCATGTCGATGGAGCCCAGGGCGTCCGTCACGTCTCTCACCTGAATCCGGGTCGTGGCCGTAGCCGCGCCCGGTTGCGCCGCACGGCGTTGCATCGAAGTACGTACCTGCGCACACATCCGAGAAGGAGTGTGGAGCAGGGCCGGAGGGACTCGAACCCCCAACCGCTGGTTTTGGAGACCAGTGCTCTACCAATTGAGCTACGACCCTTTGTTGCGTTCCCCAACCTACCGCATCCGGGCGAGTGCACGGAGTGCTCACGCTCTGGGGCGGCTGTTGAGGGCCAACGACAGGTGAGTGTACGTGGTCCGGGCCCTGACGTCGAACAGAAGACATCCGGATCTGCTCCGTCCGGTGACTGAAACGGTGTGCGGGCCCTCTCGGCCGTCTGGGACGATTGGCCGCATGACCTCTGCAACGCCTTCCTCCGAGCGCCGGGTGTCTGCCCGTATCGGCGCCATTTCCGAGTCCGCCACCCTCGCCGTCGACGCCAAGGCCAAGGCCCTCAAGGCCGCCGGGCGCCCGGTGATCGGCTTCGGCGCGGGCGAGCCCGACTTCCCGACGCCGGACTACATCGTCGAGGCGGCGGTCGAGGCCTGCCGCGACCCCAAGTTCCACCGCTACACCCCGGCCGGCGGCCTGCCCGAGCTGAAGAAGGCCATCGCCGCCAAGACGCTGCGCGACTCCGGCTACGAGGTCGACGCCTCCCAGGTCCTGGTGACCAACGGCGGCAAGCAGGCCATCTACGAGGCCTTCGCGGCCATCCTCGACCCGGGCGACGAGGTCATCGTCCCGGCCCCGTACTGGACCACCTACCCCGAGTCGATCCGCCTCGCCGGCGGTGTCCCCGTCGAGGTCGTCGCCGACGAGACCACCGGCTACCGCGTCTCCGTCGAGCAGCTCGAAGCCGCGCGCACCGAGCGCACCAAGGTCGTCCTGTTCGTCTCCCCGTCCAACCCGACGGGCGCGGTCTACAGCGAGGAGGACGCTAAGGCGATCGGCGAGTGGGCCGCCGAGCACGGCCTGTGGGTCCTCACCGACGAGATCTACGAGCACCTCGTCTACGGCGACGCGAAGTTCACCTCGCTGCCCGTGTTGGTCCCGGCCCTGCGCGACAAGTGCATCATCGTCAACGGCGTCGCCAAGACGTACGCCATGACCGGCTGGCGCGTGGGCTGGGTCATCGCCCCGCAGGACGTCATCAAGGCCGCGACCAACCTCCAGTCGCACGCCACCTCCAACGTCTCCAACGTGGCCCAGGTCGCCGCGCTGGCCGCCGTCTCGGGCGACCTGGACGCCGTCGCCGAGATGCGCAAGGCCTTCGACCGCCGCCGCCAGACCATGGTGAAGATGCTCAACGAGATCGACGGCGTCTTCTGCCCGACCCCCGAGGGCGCGTTCTACGCGTACCCGTCGGTCAAGGAGCTGCTCGGCAAGGAGATCCGCGGCAAGCGCCCGCAGACCTCCGTCGAGCTCGCCGCGCTGATCCTCGACGAGGCCGAGGTCGCGGTCGTCCCCGGCGAGGCCTTCGGCACCCCGGGCTACCTGCGCCTGTCCTACGCCCTGGGCGACGAGGACCTGGTCGAGGGCGTGTCCCGCATCCAGAAGCTCCTGGCGGAGGCCAAGGCCTAGGCCTCTCGCGGTCGGCCGGCTGCGGAGCGGCGTCACCCCGGCGGGGTGGCGCCGCTCCGGCGTTTCCGGCGGCCCGGCCGATGCCGCCCGCGGGCGTCAGATTCATGTTCGGGCAATGTCCCGTTCAGGTAATGCGCTGCCAATCGGGTGACCGATACGGCAGGATCACCAGATGGAGCACGTACGCGATCTCACGCTTCTGCCGAAGGCCCACCTCCACCTGCACTTCACGGGCTCGATGCGCCCGTCGACCCTGCTGGAGCTCGCCGACAAGTACGGCGTCCGCCTTCCCGACGCCCTGACCGCCGGGGAGCCGCCCAAGCTGCGCGCCACCGACGAGCGCGGCTGGTTCCGCTTCCAGCGGCTCTACGACGCCGCCCGCAACTGCCTGCGCGAGCCCGAGGACATCCAGCGGCTGGTCCGCGAGGCGGCGGAGGAGGACGTCCGGGACGGCAGCGGCTGGCTGGAGATCCAGGTCGACCCCACCTCCTACGCGCCCCTCCTCGGCGGCATGATCCCGGCCGTCGAGGTCATCCTCGACGCCGTCGACAGCGCCTCCCGCGAGACCGGCCTCGGGATGCGGGTCCTCATCGCCGCCAACCGCATGAAGCACCCCCTCGACGCCCGCACCCTCGCCCGCCTCGCCGTCCGCTACGCCGACCGCGGCATCGTCGGCTTCGGGCTCTCCAACGACGAGCGCCGCGGCATGGCCCGCGACTTCGACCGGGCCTTCGCCATCGCCCGCGAGGGCGGCCTCCTCGCGGCCCCGCACGGCGGCGAGCTGACCGGCCCCTCCTCCGTCCGCGACTGCCTCGACGACCTGCACGCGGCCCGCATCGGGCACGGCGTGCGCGCCGCGGAGGACCCCCGGCTGCTGAAGCGGCTCGCCGACCGGCAGATCACCTGCGAGGTCTGCCCCGCCTCCAACGTGGCCCTCGGCGTGTACGAGCGGCCCGAGGACGTGCCGCTGCGCACCCTCTTCGAGGCGGGGGTGCCGATGGCGCTGGGTGCGGACGACCCGCTGCTGTTCGGGTCGCGGCTCGCGGCCCAGTACGAGATCGCCCGCCGCCACCACGCCTTCACGGACGCGGAGCTCGCCGAGCTGGCCCGCCAGTCGGTACGGGGTTCGGCCGCGCCGGACGAGGTCAAGGCGAAGCTGCTGGACGGGATCGAGCACTGGCTGGCCGGCTGAGGCGTCCGGCCCTCAGCGGGTGAGCCGCAGGTCGCCTTCGTGGCAGTCGGCCCGTACCCGGTGGCCGTCGGGGAAGCCGATCTCCAGGTGGGTGCGGCCCTGCTCGGGGAGTGCGAACTCGGCGACCGACTCGACGGTCTGGCCGAGGTGGCGCAGGAAGGGGTGTTCGCCCAGGTCCTCGCCGACCTCGATGCGGCCCCACTCCCCCAGGTCGTAGGGCTCGTGGGGCTCGGCGCACTCGACGATGAGGCACTGGTCGGACCCGGTGGTGATGCGCGTGGACTCGCCGGCGCTGTCGATCAGCCAGACGTCGAGGGGTGCCTCGGAGCGCTCGCCTTCGCAGATGTGCCAGGACGCGACGACCCGGCGGATCTCGCGCCCCACCAGTCGTGTGGGGTCCGTACCGGCCCCGTGCAGGGGGCAGTGCATGTCAGAGGCTGACGCCGACCGTCACCGGCTCGTTGACGAGGGTGACGCCGAAGGCGGCGTGGACGCCCGCGACGACCTCCCGGGCGAGGGTCAGCAGGTCCTCGGTGGTGGCCTCGCCCCGGTTGGTGAGGGCGAGGGTGTGCTTGGTGGAGATGCGCGCCGGGCCGGTGCCGTAGCCCTTGGTGAAGCCGGCCTTGTCGATCAGCCAGGCGGCGCTGGTCTTCGTACGGCCCTCGCCTGCCGGGTAGGCGGGCGGGACGGTGTGGTCGCCGAGGCGGTCCTGGACGCGGGTGAGGAAGGCGGCGTAGGCCTCGTCGGTCAGGATCGGGTTGTGGAAGAAGGAGCCGGCTGACCAGGTGTCGTGGTCGGCGGGGTCCAGGACCATGCCCTTGCCGGCTCGCAGGCGCAGGACGGTCTCGCGGGCCTCGGCGGCGGGGACGCGGTCGCCCGCCTCGACGCCGAGGGCGCGGGCCGTCTCGGGGTACTTGATGGGGGCGGATAGGCCGCCCGCGTCCTCCAGGGCGAAGCGCACGCGCAGGACGACGTACCGGTCGGGCTGGTCCTTGAAGGTGCTGTTGCGGTAGCGGAACGCGCACTCGGCGGCGGTCAGGGTGACGGTCTCGCCGGTGGTGCGGTCGTAGGCGACGACCTCGGTGATGGTGTCGCACACCTCCTGGCCGTACGCCCCGACGTTCTGGATCGGGGTGGCGCCCGCGGAGCCGGGGATCCCGGCGAGGCACTCGATGCCGGCGAGCCCGGCCTCGACGGTGCGGGCGACGGCGTCGGACCAGTTCTCGCCGGCCGCGAGTTCGAGGGTGCTGCCGGAGAGGGTGAAGCCGGTGGTGGCGATGCGCAGGGCGGTTCCGGCGAAGCCCTGGTCGCCGATGACCAGGTTGCTGCCGCCGCCGATGACCAGCAGCGGCGTGCCGCTCTCGTCCGCGGCGCGGACGGTTTCGACGACCTCGGCGTCGGTGGTCGCGGTGACCAGCCGGGCCGCGGGGCCGCCGAGGCGGAAGGTGGTCAGCGGGGCGAGGGGGGCATCGTGGAGTTCCTGCACGTGGACAAGAGTACGGTCCGTCCCCCTCGCATCCCGGCGGGGCACTCGGTAGCCCTGCTTCCGCCGCGCCCGGCGGCGCTCCGCCCCGGGCCGGGTGACGGTCCGGGGCGGGCCCGCTCCCGGGGCGCGGCTGCCGGCCCGCGGGGCGGCGTACCAGTGCGGCGCGCGCCCGGCGCTGCCCGGCGGCATGCCCGGTCAGGCCAGCTTGACCACTGCCCGGGACATGCCGAGGACCTTCTGGCCCGCGCTCATGGCCGTCAGGTCGACCCGTACGCGGTTGTCCTCCAGCTTGGCGGCGACCTTGGCGGTGACCTCGATCAGCGCGCCCTGGTCGTCGTTCGGGACGACGACCGGCTTCGTGAAGCGGACGCCGTACTCGACGACCGCGCCCGGGTCGCCCGCCCAGTCGGTCACCACGCGGATCGCCTCGGCCATGGTGAACATGCCGTGCGCGATCACGTCCGGCAGGCCGACCTCCTTGGCGAACTTCTCGTTCCAGTGGATCGGGTTGAAGTCGCCGGAGGCGCCCGCGTACCGGACGAGCGTGGCGCGCGTCACGGGGAAGGACGCCGCGGGGAGCTCGGTGCCGACCTCGACGTCGGCGTACTGGATCTGCGCGGTCATCTCAGGCCTCCTCGGGGGCGCGGGACACGAGCTTGGTCCACGCGGTCACCACGTGCTCGCCGGACTCGTCGTGGACTTCGCCGCGGATGTCGATGATGTCGTTGCCGGCGAGGGACTTCACGGCCTCGATGGTGGAGGTCACGGTGAGCCGGTCGCCCGCCCGCACGGGGCGGACGTAGGCGAACTTCTGGTCGCCGTGCACGACGCGGCTGTAGTCCAGGCCCAGCTGGGGGTCCTCGATGACCTGGCCCGCCGCCGCGAAGGTGATGGCGAACACGAAGGTCGGCGGGGCGATCACGTCCTGGTGGCCAAAGGCCTTCGCGGCTTCGGGATCGGTGTAGACGGGATTGGCGTCACCCACCGCGACCGCGAATTCGCGGATCTTCTCCCGGCCGACCTCGTACGGATCGGTGGGCGGGTAGGTCCGCCCCACGAAGGTCTGATCGAGGGCCATGGCTCACTGCCTCCTGTTGCAGGGACACGTTGAAGGGGCGCACCTGATCAAGATCTGGTGCGGAAACGACACGAGGCCGCCCCCATTGAAGGGGACGACCTCATGACGGTGCCTATATTGGAGACTTCGCCAGTGACTAGCGGGTCTCGCGGTGCGCGGTGTGCGAGTTGCAGCGCGGGCAGTGCTTCTTCATCTCCATGCGGTCCGGGTTGTTACGCCGGTTCTTCTTGGTGATGTAGTTCCGCTCCTTGCACTCCACGCAGGCCAGCGTGATCTTCGGGCGGACGTCGGTGGCAGCCACGTGAGTGCTCCTTGACGGACTATGGGACGGATGAACGCATAAAAGAGTAGCCGATCGGGAGACCGACCCCGCAATCGGCTACTGGGTGTAGCGGCGACCGGACTTGAACCGGTGACACAGCGATTATGAGCCGCTTGCTCTACCGACTGAGCTACGCCGCTTTGATGAGATCCGTTCCCCACCCGAGGGTGGGGAACCTCTCTCACCAGAGCCCCAATGCGGAATCGAACCGCAGACCTTCTCCTTACCATGGAGACGCTCTACCGACTGAGCTATTGGGGCGAGCGAGGAAGACATTACACGGTTGCGCGCCCATCACCCAAATCCTTTGGGGGGACTGGGCTCGGAGGGGCATTCCCCTCGGGACGCCGGCCCCTCCGGGGTGTTTTACGGGCCCGTTTGTGCCCGGCGTCACACTCCGTGCCCTCCGCGGCCGCCGGGGCCTCCTCCGTGTTCTCCGGTGCCGCCGGTGCCGCCGGGGCCGCCTCGTGCGGCGAGCAGGCGGCCGGCGGGCACCACACCGGTACGACTATTGCGCTCTTCCGCGAACCCGGCACCCCCGCGCCCTAGGCTCTGAGCACGCTGCGTGATCTTGGGCCGCGGGCTGCGGCCACGGCACAGGAACCGCCCGAGCCACCGCAGGAGCGCGATGTCCGACAGCCAGCCGCAGCAGCCCTCCCCCTCTCCGCGCAATCCGGTCGGCGGCTCCGCCCCCGAGGCCACGGGGCTCCTGCTGACGGGCGCCCGGCTCACCGACGGCCGGACCGTCGACGTCAGGCTCGGCGGCGGCCGCATCCAGGCCGTCGGCACCGCGGGCAGCCTCCCGGCCCCCGCCCTGTCCCGGGTCGACCTGCGCGGCTACCTGCTCCTGCCCGCGCCCGCCGAGCCGCACGCCCACGGGGACACCGCGCTGACCGCCGACGGCGAGGGGCCCGTCTCGTACACCCCCGACGAGGTGCAGCGCCGGGCCACCGAGGCGGCGCTGCTCCAGCTCGGCCACGGCGCCACCGCCGTGCGCTCCCACGTCCGGATCGGCGACGTGCACGGGCTGGGACCCCTGGAGGCCGTGCTCCAGGCCCGCCGGTCGCTGCGGGGGCTCGCCGACCTGACCGCGGTGGCCGTTCCCCGGCTGCTGACCGGGGTGGCGGGTGCCGACGGGCTCGCCATGCTGCGGGACGCCGTCAAGATGGGCGCCTCCGTGATCGGCGGCTGCCCGGACCTCGACCCCGACCCGACGGGCTTCCTGGAGGCGGTCCTGGAGCTGGCGGCCGAGCACGGCTGCCCGGTGGACCTGCACACCGACGGTGACGACCCGGGCAGGCTGGCCCGGCTGGCGGCGATGGCCGGGGGGCTGCGGCCCGGGGTGACCGTCGGCCCGTGCGGAGGCCTGTCACGGCTCCCGCTGGAGTCGGCCACCCGCGCCGCCGACCGGCTCGCGGCGGCCGGCGTACGGGTGACCTGCCTGCCCCAGGGGGACTGCGCGGCCCTGGAGCGGCGCGGGCTGCGCACGGCGCCCGTCCGGCTGCTGCGGGCGGCCGGGGTGCGGGTCGCGGCCGGCAGCGGGGCGCTGCGGGACGCGGGGAACCCGGTCGGCCGGGGCGACCCGCTCGAAGCGGCGTACCTGCTGGCCTCCCAGAGCGGGCTGCGCCCGGCCGAGGCCTACGAGACGGTCAGTGCCGCCGCGCGGGAGGCCATGGGGCTGCCGGAGGTGCGGGTGGAGGCCGGGTTCCCGGCGGAGCTGCTGGCGGTGCGCGGGGACCGGATCGCCGGAGTGCTGTCGCTGGCGTACAGCCGCATCGTGATCCACCGGGGGCGGGTGGTAGCCCGTACGAGTGCCGTGCGGGAGTACTGCGACTCGGCGGTGGCGGTGGCCCTGGACCTGCCCCGGCAGGGCCGTACGGAGCCCGGGCCCTGATCGTTCGCCGGGTGTTCGCGGGCGTGGGCGCCCGGCTCGTCGTACGGTCGGGGCATGCGCATCGTCATCGCGGGTGGACACGGTCGGATCGCGCTGCGGCTGGAGCGTCTGCTCGCCGCGCGCGGGTACGAGGTCGCGGGCGTCATCCGTGACCCGGAGCAGGGCGACGACCTGCGGGAGGCCGGTGCGGAACCGGTGCTGTGCGACCTGGAGTCGGCTTCGGTCGAGCACGTCGCGGGGATCCTGCAGGGCGCGGACGTGGCGGTGTTCGCGGCCGGGGCCGGTCCCGGCAGCGGTGCGGCGCGCAAGGACACGGTGGACCGGGGCGCGGCGGTGCTGTTCGCGGATGCGGCCGAACGGGCGCGTGTGCGCCGCTTCCTGATGGTGTCGACGATGGGGGCGGATCCCCGGCACGAGGGCGCGGAGGTCTTCGACGTGTACCTGCGGGCGAAGGGTGACGCCGACGCTCACCTGCGGACCCGGCTGGGGCTGGAGTGGACGGTGCTGCGGCCGGGGCAGCTGACGGATGACGCGGGGACGGGGCTGGTCCGGCTGGAGGCCCACACGGGCCGGGGTCCGGTCTCGCGGGACGATGTGGCGGCGGTGCTCGCGGAGCTGGTGGAGACTCCGGCGACGGCCGGTCTGACGCTGGAGCTGGTCTCGGGGTCGGCCCCGGTCTCGGTGGCAGTGAAGGACGTGGCGGGCAACTGAGGCGGGGCGGCGGACTGTCGGCTTCCCGTCAGAAACCGGCTTCCACCTGGTCGTCGGAGCGTCCGACGGAGGTCTGGCGGAACTGCGTCTCGTACTGCCGGCGGATCCGCTCGACGCGGGCGCCGCGCTCGTCGGCCTCCTTCTCGGGGTAGAGCAGCACGACTTCGTAGGCGGTCTCGCGGACGACGGTGCCGTCCGCGCCGCGCCGCTGGGCGTGCCCGTCGCGGAGGGTCAGGCCCTCGGGGAAGGCGGGGGTGACCTCGCGGTCCAGGAACCGGGTGAACTCGGCCTCGCCGACGGGCGCGCGGCCGTCGGGGCGGTGGGTGCCGAAGGAGAGCCGGGTTTCCCGGTAGGGCTTCCCGGTGTTGTCGTGGAGCGCCGCTCCGACCAGGGCGGGGATGCCGGCGCCGAGCAGGGCGATCAGTACGCCGCCGCCGGCCTTGCCGCGTCTGTCCGAAGTCCATGTCATGCCCCGTGGAACGACCGTCCGCCCGCTTCGGTGCGTGGCGGGGGGCCGATAGGGTCACCCCGGCATCGGCCGCAGGGGGCGGCCGTACGGGGTTCCGGGGTGGGGGCATGGGCGACGGCGAGTGGCGCGTCAGCGCGGCGGAGGGTGGCCGGCTCGCGGCCCGGTGGTGGCGGTGGGCGCTGTCCGCGTCGGACGAGGAGAGTCCGGTGGGGGACACGACGGGCGCGTACGCCGGGTGGCGGCAGCCGCGGGACCTGTGGTTCCTGGCGGGGACCTACGGCGGGCGGGTGGTGCGCCGGTGCGGCATCCCGTCGGGGCGGCCGCTGTTCTTCCCGGTGCTGAACACGAAGCGGGCGGCGGTGCCGTTCGTGACGAGGCCGTGGCGCCTGGAGGTGACCCGGGCTTCGGCGGCCCTGAACAGCTCTCCCCTGAGGCTGAGCGAGTTCGCCTCGAAGCCCTTCCCGGTGCGGGGCGTGCCGCATGTCGCCTGGGGGCTGTGGTGTGCTCTCGAACCGCTTCCGCCGGGCCAGTTCGTGCTGGAGATCGAGGCGGCTGCGGCGAACGGCTTCTGGATCGACACGACGTACCACCTGACGGTCACCGCGCCGTAGGTGCGGGCTGCGGGCCGGAGGGCTGCGGGGGCCTCGCGGGTCTGGCGGCACCGGAGGTCCGGGGTATGCGAAGAAACCCCCGCCCACTGCGTTTCCGCAGATGAACGGGGGTTCCACTCGCGTGGCGGCGCCAGGATTCGAACCTGGGTAGGCTAAGCCGACGGATTTACAGTCCGCTCCCATTGGCCACTCGGGCACACCGCCATGGGATGTCGCCCGGGTTCCTCCGCCTTTCGGCGTTGTTCCCTGGCAACGACGTAAACGATACCTGATGCTCGGGGATGGTTCGCCACCGGATTGATCAGCGCCCCACGTGGGCGTGGTGGCTAGGCTTTGCGGAGCGGGCCGGGGATGTCCGGCCGCGGCCCTCCGGGGCACACCACAGCCGACTTCAAGGAGCCACAGCACATGGCCGACTCCAGTTTCGACATCGTCTCGAAGGTCGAGCGGCAGGAGGTCGACAACGCCCTCAACCAGGCCGCCAAGGAACTCTCGCAGCGCTACGACTTCAAGGGCACCGGCGCCACCATCGCCTGGTCCGGCGAGAAGATCCTGATGGAGGCGAACTCCGAGGAGCGCGTCAAGGCCGTCCTCGACGTGTTCGAGACCAAGCTGGTCAAGCGCGGGATCTCGCTGAAGGCGCTGGACGCCGGCGAGCCGCAGCTGTCCGGCAAGGAGTACAAGATCTTCGCCTCGATCGAGGAGGGCATCTCCCAGGAGAACGCCAAGAAGGTCGCGAAGATCATCCGGGACGAGGGCCCCAAGGGCGTCAAGGCCCAGGTCCAGGGCGACGAGCTGCGCGTCAGCTCCAAGAGCCGTGACGACCTCCAGGCCGTCCAGGCCCTCCTCAAGGGCAAGGACCTGGACTTCGCCATCCAGTTCGTGAACTACCGCTGAACCACCGCTGAGGCGCGACCGCGCCACTGAGCGGACCCGAGGGGCACAACGGGGGCGGATCGCCGGCACACCGGCGGCCGCCCGCGTTGTGCCCTTCGTCATGTGCGCCTCGTGCCACGGCCTTCGGGACGCGCCCTCGCCACGGCCTGGCGGGGAGCGCAGGGTGTGTGCGGGGCGTGAGCGGCGCGTGCCCCCGCCCGGGCCCCCGGTGGTCACTAGGCGGCGGCGGGTGCGACCACCACGCTGGGTGACATCCATCACCGTAGGACGAGGGGGTTTCCGCATGCCCGGGGCCGGCACTTTCCGAGCGGACTTCGGCGCGTCCGTCGTTGTCGCACTGGTCGCCCTTCCACTCTGCGTGGGGGTGGCCGTCGCCTCCGGCGTACCGGCCGAGCTGGGGATCGTCACCGGAGTGGTCGGCGGGCTGGTCACCGGCTGCTTCCGGGGCAGCGCGCTCCAGGTCAGCGGTCCCGCGGCCGGGCTGACCGTGCTCGTGTACGAGGCCGTGCGCGGCTACGGCCTGACCGCGCTGGGGGTGCTGGTGCTGGCCGCCGGGGTGCTCCAGCTGGGCATGGGGGTGCTCCGGCTCGGGCGGTGGTTCCGGGCGATCTCGGTGGCCGTGGTGCACGGGATGCTGGCCGGGATCGGGCTCGTGCTGATCGCCGGGCAGCTCTATGCCGTGGGCGGGGTGGAGGCGCCGGGGAAGACCCTGGCGAAGCTGGCGGCGGTGCACGAACTGGGGGCGCGGGCCGACTGGAGCGCGGTGGCGCTGGGCGCGGGGACCATCGCGGTGCTGGTGGCGTGGCGCCGGGTGCCGGCCAGGGCACGGGTCGTGCCGGGGGCGCTGGTGGGGGTGGCGGCGGCCACCGTCGTGGCCGCGGTGCTGCGGCTGCCCGTCGACAAGGTGCGGGTGACGGGGGTGCTGGACGCGGTGGCGCTGCCGGACTGGTCCGGCTTCGGGGTGCTGGCGTCGGTCGGGGCCGTCGGTACCGTGGTCGCGCTCGCGCTGATCGCCTCCGCCGAGACCCTCTTCAGTGCCGCGGCCGTCGACCGCATGCACGACGGGCCGCGCACCGACTACGACCGGGAACTGGTGGCGCAGGGCGTCGGGAACACCGTGTGCGGGGTGCTCGGGGCGCTGCCGATGACCGCCGTGATCGTGCGCAGCTCCGCCAACGTGGAGGCCGGGGCCCGGACCCGCGCGTCCCGGATCATGCACGGGGGCTGGCTGCTGCTGTTCGCGGTGGCGTTCCCGCAGGTGCTGGAGGTGGTCCCGCTGGCCGCGCTCGCCGGGGTGCTGCTGCACGCGGGCTGGAAGCTGCTGCCGGCCCGGGCGGTGGCCTCCCTGTGGCGGACGCACCGGGGCGAGGCGGTGGTGCTGGTGGTGACGGCCGTCTCGATCGTGGCCACCAGTCTCTTCGAGGGGGTGCTCATCGGGCTGGGCCTGGCGGTGGCCAAGGCCGCCTGGGAGACCTCCCACGTGCACATCGAGGAGGTGTGGGAGGGCGAGGACCTGTGCGTCCGGGTCGTGGGGAACGCCAACTTCCTGCGGCTGCCGAAGCTGCTGGACGCCTTGGAGGCGCTGCCGCACGCCCCGTCGGTGCGGCTCGACCTCAGCGGGCTGCGACACATGGACCACGCCTGCCTGACCGCCCTGGAGGGGTGGGAACGGGCGCGCGTACCGCTCCCCGGCAGGGAGGGCGTCAGCTAGATGAATGAGTCCGATGTTGGTGCTGGTCGCGACCATGGCGAAGGGCGCCCGTTGGTCAGTGTGTGAAGACAAACCTGGACGCCCTTCTGGC